>CAYMWZ010000238.1:0-4962 GCA_964394385.1 uncultured Nitrospinaceae bacterium
TGCGGGGCAACACCATCTGCGTCCTCTCGGACGCCTGCGCCATGATGTTCGGCGCTTTTATCAGCAAGTTTCGCCGGGAATTCGAAGATCACATCGAACGCGGGCGCTGCCCGCTCGGCAGCCCCTACCCAGGCTAGCGAAGAGGCGGATGGGATGGCGGATTCGGAAATCACCTTCACCCTGAACGGGCAGACGGTCCCCGCGCGCAGGGGCGAGCTCATCATCGCCGCGGCGATGCGGGCGGGGCTCCACATCCCCCACTTCTGCTACCATCCCCACCTCTCGGTGGTGGGCCAGTGCCGCGCCTGCCTGGTCGAGATCCTCGACGCCGGAAACGGCAAGCCCATCCCCAAGCTCCAGCCTTCCTGCGCCACCCCCGCGGCCCAGGGGATGGTGGCGAGCTCCACGAGCGCGCGGGTGAAGGAGGCGCAAGAGGGCGTCTTCGAGTTTCTCCTCAAGAACCACCCTCTCGACTGCCCCGTCTGCGACCAGGGCGGGGAGTGCCCCCTCCAGGACCAGGCCATGGCCTACGGCAAAGCCATAAGCCGCACCCACGAGATCCGGCGCATCTACCCCCGCAAGGAGATCAGCCCCTACATCAAGCCCGAGATGAACCGGTGCGTGCACTGCACGCGCTGCATCCGCTTCACCCACGAGATCGATGGAGGCGGCGAGTTCGGATGGGCTCACCGGGGGGACCGGACCGAGGTGGGCATCTTCGAGGACCTTCCCCTGACGAGCATCGTCTCGGGCAACGTGGTCGACATCTGCCCCGTCGGCGCCCTCACGGACAAGAAATTCCGCTTCACGGCCCGCGTCTGGGAGATGCACCACGTGGAGGGCCCCTGCACGCTGTGCAGCGTCGGCTGCCGCCAGCGCGTCTGGAGCATGGAGGGCCAGATCAAGCGCGTGACGGCGGGGGAGAACCCGGCGGTCAACGACAGCTGGATCTGCGACGTGGGGCGCTTCGGCTGGAGCGGGGTCCACGCCGGGGAGCGCTTCCTGAGGCCCCTCCTCCGCCGCGGCGGGGAGCTCCATCCCGCGAGCTGGGAGGAGGCCATCGGGGCGGTGGCCGAGAGGCTGGGCGCCATCGTGGGGGAGGGCGGCGGCTCGGCCGTGGCGGGGCTCGGCGGGGGGTGGGCGACCAACGAGTCGGCCTTCCAGTTCGGCGCCTTCTTCCGGGAGGTCCTGGGGAGCAACCACATCGACTGCCGCCTCCACCCGCGCGACATCGCCCAGAGCGAGGCCCAGCGCGCGGCCTTCGGCGGAATCGGGGGCTTGGGCTCCATCGAGGGGCTGGGCCGCGCCAAGGCGGTGCTCCTGGTCGGGAGCGATCCTTTCGAGGAGCATCCCATCCTCGCCCTCCAGGTGAGGAAGGCCCACCGCAGGGGGGCGGCCGTCGTGAGCGTCCACCCCCGGCGGGTCGACCTCAGGACCCACGGGAGGGTGCACCACCTGAGCCCCCCTCCCGGGGAGGAGGCCCGCGCCCTGCGCGCCCTGGCCAAGGGCCTGACCGAGGCCGGCTTGGCGCTCCCCGCGGTCGAGGGGGCGGAGGATTTTGGAAAAACCCTCTCCGCCGCGAGCCCCGTCGCGCTCTGCCGCGGGGCGGACCTGGACCTGGAGGAGGTGGCCCAGGCCGCTCGCGCCTTGAAGCCCGCGGGGGGCGGCGGGGCCGCCGTGGTGGTGGGCCCCGGCGTCCGGGAGGGAGCCGCCGCCGAGGCCGTGAACCTGGCCATCCTCCTCGGGGCGGAGCTGCTCTTCGCCCCGGCCGCGCCCAACCTCCAGGGCGCCCTGGACATGGGTCTCCACCCGGCCTTGCTCCCGGGCGGAAGGCTCCTCGCCGACCCCGCGGCGCGCGAGGCCTGCGAGGCCGCTTGGGGCAAGCACCCCCCGGAGGAGCCGGGCCTTTCGGCTGAGGCGATCCTCGACGCCCTCGCCCAAAAGAAGGTGCGGGCGCTCTACCTCTTCGGCTGTGACCCGGCATCCGAGCATCCCGACGGGGCTCGGGCCCGGCGGGCCCTCGAGGCGGCCGAGTTTGTGGTCCTGCACGCCTCCCACCCCAACGCGAGCCTGGAGCACGCCGACGTGGTGCTCCCCGCCCCGACCCTCTACGAGGAGGAGGGCACCGTCACCAACCTGGAGCGGCGCGTCCAGCGCCTGCGCCGGGCGGTGAAGCCCCTGGGCGGCGCCCAGGCGCGCGAGCCCTGGCGGGTCTTCTGCGAGGTCGCCCGGGCCATGCGCGCCCCCATGAAGGCTCAAGCCCTGGACCGCATCCGGCTCCAGGCGCGCGCACTCGCCCCCGACTACGCCCAGCCCTTCGCCCGTCTCCCCGAGGAGGGAATCCGCCTCGCCCGGGAGGGTAGGGGCGCCCTGCGCCCGGCGGTCCTTCCCCCGCCTGTGGCGCCGCCCGAGGGGCTGCGGCTCCTCCTCGCGCCCGCGCTTTGGCTCTCGGGGAGCTTCGTGGCGTCCGCCCACCATCTGAGGGACATGCCCCGGGCGGCGCTCCGGCTCTCGCCCCCCGACGCCGACCGCATCGGGGCCCGGGAGGGCGGAGAGGTGGAGGTGGAGCTGGGGGGGCGGAGCCTCAGGCTTCCGGCCCGGCTGGATTCCTCCCTTCCGGTGGGCCTCGCCTTGGCACCTGAGGGGTTCCTCCGTGACATGGGGGGAAGCGCCCTCAATCTGGCCGGGGACGGGGGAGGCCGGGGGGTCGCGGTGCGGGTACGGGCCGCCGAGCGGGCGGCGGTGGGGGCCTAGATGGCCGAGCTCGGGGTGGTCCTGGTCAAGGTGGCGGTCGCCTTCGGTGCCCTTCTTCTGCTTGCGGCCTACATGACCCTGATGGAGCGGCGGGTGTTCGCCCTCGTCCAGGTGCGCTTCGGGCCCAACCGGGTGGGGCCGGCGGGGCTCCTCCAGCCCATCGCGGACGGGATCAAGCTCATGTTCAAGGAGACCGTCATCCCGGCCCAGGCCGACAAGGTGGTCTTCGTCCTCGCCCCGGCGATCACCTTGATCCCCGCGCTCGCGGCCTTCGCGGTGGTGCCCTTCGGCGACTCCGTGACCCTATTCGGCCGCAAGGTGGACTTGATCCTCGCCGACGTGAACGTGGGCATCCTCTACATATTCGCGATGTCGGGGATCGGGGTGTACGGGATCGTCCTCGGCGCGTGGGCCTCGAACAGCAAGTACCCCCTCCTGGGGGGGCTGCGCTCGGCGGCCCAGCTCATCAGCTACGAGCTCTCCCTGGGGATGTCCCTGATGGGGGTGGTGATGATCTCGGGCACCCTGAGCCTCAAGGGGATCGTGGACGCCCAGGCGAACCTGCCCTTCATCGTCCTCCAGCCCCTCGGTTTTCTGCTGTTCGTTGTCTGCATGCTCGCCGAGACGAACCGGGCGCCCTTCGACCTACCCGAGGCCGAGAGCGAGTTGACGGGGGGCTTCCACACCGAGTACAGCAGCATGCACTTTGCGCTCTACTTCATCGCCGAGTACTGCAACATGCTGACCCTCTCGGCGGTGGCCGCGACTTTCTTCCTGGGGGGATGGCGGGGGCCCTTGCTGCCGCCGGTCGTGTGGTTTCTGCTCAAGGTGCTGGCCTTCATGTTCTTCTTCATGTGGATGCGGGCGACGACGCCCCGGCTGCGCTACGATCAGCTGATGGACCTGGGCTGGAAGGTGCTGCTCCCCTTGTCCATCCTGAACGTGGTGGTGACGGCGGGGGTGATGGTGCTGATGGGAGGCTAGGCCGCCCCGGGCGGGAGGCCGAGAGGAGAAGATCATGCTGGGCGAGATCGCGAGGGGTCTTTGGGTGACGCTGAAGCATTCCCTCAGGAGCCGGGTGACGGTGCAGTACCCGGACGAGCGGGAGGAGATGCCGAAGGGCTACCGGGGGCTACACAAGCTCCTTCGCTGGGAGGACGGCCTCGAGCGTTGCGTGGGCTGCAAGCTCTGCTCGGCGGCCTGCCCGGTGGACTGCATCTTCGTGGAGTCCGCCGAGAACGACCCGGCCCGCCCCACCTCGAAGGGGGAGCGCTACGCCAGCATCTACGAGATCAACGAGCTCAGGTGCATCTTCTGCGGCTACTGCGAGGAGGCCTGCCCGGTGGGGGCCATCGTGCTGGGGAGCGAGTATGAGTTCTGCCACGACCACCGGGACAAGTTCCTATATACCAAGGAAGACCTCCTGGTGAGGCGCACAGAAGATTACCCGGAGTTGAATGCCCGCTACGACGAGCGGAAGCTCCTCACCTATGTCTAGCGGCGGGCGGGGGGCGGCCCTCGGCCCGCGGAAGGAGGGGCGGTAGTGGCGGGTCTTGTCTTCTTCTACTTCCTCGCCACCCTGACGGTGGGGGGGGCGGTGGCCGTGGTGGCGCTGCCGAGCCCCCTCTACAGCGTCTTGAGCCTCATCGTCACCTTCCTGGGGCTGGCGGGCCTCTACTTGTCCTTGAACGCCCAGTTCATGGCGGTCGTGCAGGTGATCGTCTACGCGGGCGCCATCATGACGCTCTTCCTCTTCGTGGTCATGCTCATCAACTTGGGCCGCGAGGAGAGGCAGCCGCTCAGGCTCCCGGTGCAGAAGCTCGTCGGCACCATCGTCGGGCTGGCGATCTTCGCCAGCCTGCTGAAGGTCTTTGTCTCCACGCCCCTGCTCACGGGCGCCAAGGGGCTCTTCCCCCCGTCGCGGGTGGACGCGATCGGAAACGTCCAGGTGGTGGGCAAGCTCCTCCTCACCCAGTACCTGCTGCCCTTCCAGGCGATGGGGGTGCTCCTCTTCGTGGGCATCGTGGGGGCGGTCGTGCTGGTCCGGCGGCGGACGCGCTGAGCGCCCGGAGGAGAGGACGTGGTCCCGCTGGAGCATTACCTGATCCTGAGCGCGGTCGTCTTCACGGTCGGCGTGGTGGGCGTGGTCGTGCGCCGCAACGCCATCGTGGTCTTCTTGTGCATCGAGCTCATGCTGAACGGGGCGAA
>CAYMWZ010000239.1:0-4939 GCA_964394385.1 uncultured Nitrospinaceae bacterium
GGGGGACAGGTTCTCCAGGCGGGCCTCCCGGGCCGGCCGGTCGAGGTGAACCTCGATCTCCTGGCCTGGAAGGAGGTACACCTCGTCGGCACGTTTGGCCAAAAATACTCGGCCTGGCGGACCGCCCTCCGCCTCATGGGGGAGGGGCGCGTGGACATGGAGGCGATGGTGTCCGACATCCTTCCCCTCGCGGAGTGGGAGAGAGGGTTCCGGATCATGGAGCGGGGCGAGGGCCTCAAGGTGCTCCTCGAGCCGAGCCCGAACTGAGCCGGCCGCGCCCGGAGCGGAGGAGCGAGATGGCCGCGCTGTCTTCCCGGAGGGACGAGTCCAAGAAGCGCTACGGGGCCCGCGTCCCGCCGGGCCAGACGGTCACGGAGAAGTGGCCCGTCCTCCATCACGGCTCCGTCCCCCGGGCGGATTTGGCCGCCTGGGACTTTCGGGTCTTCGGGGAGGTGGAGGAGGAGGTGCGCTTCACCTACGGGGAGTTCACCTCCATGCCCGCCGTGGACGTGACGTGCGACATCCACTGCGTAACCCATTGGAGCCGGATGGACAACGTCTTCCACGGCGTCTCCTTCCAGGAGCTCCTGAAGCGGGTCAGGCTGAAGCCCTCGGCCAAATTCGTCATCGTCCACTGCGAGGGCGGCTTCACGACCAACCTCCCGCTGGAGGCCTGCCTGGCCGATGGCGTGCTCTGGGCGTGGAGGCACGGCGGGAAGGACCTCACCCCCGAGCACGGCTGGCCCCTGAGGCTGGTCGTGCCCGGGCGCTATTTCTGGAAGAGCGCGAAGTGGGCCCGCGGGGTGGAGTTCTCCGCGGTTGACAAGCCCGGCTTCTGGGAGCGGAACGGCTACCACAACAACGCGGACCCTTTCGCCGAGGAGCGCTACTGGTGAGGCCCGCCTCCGGGGGGCTCGTCTCGCTATCGTAGAAGGCACCGCGCATCACGGGGGGCTTCGTTGATGGGCATCGATCCAAAACTCTTCCGCATGGCGCTCGGCAGGTTCGCCACCGGGGTCACGGTGGTCACGGTCAGAGCCGGCTCCGAGCTGCGGGGGATGACCGCGAACGCCTTCTCCTCGGTCTCCCTCGATCCCCCCCTGGTGCTCGTGTGCGTGGACCAGCGGGCGAACAGCCTGGACCTGATCCGGAAGGCGAAGCGCTTCGCCGTGAACTTCCTCGGGGAGCACCAGAAGTCCCTCTCCGATTGGTTCGCCGGGAAGGGCCGGGAGGCGGAGGATCAGTTCGCCGACGTCCCGCATGAGGCGGGCGAGAACGGCTCCCCCATCCTCAAGGGCAACATCGGCGCCTTGGAGTGCGACCTCCACCAGGAGTTTCCGGGGGGGGACCACAGCATCTTCGTGGGCCGGGTGACGCGGGTCGCCGTCGGGGAGGAGGTGCGCCCTCCGCTTCTGTTCTACTCCAGCGCCTACCGGAAGATGGACATGGAGGCCACCTTTGACAGTTGAGCCGGCCCGCCGCTGCCCCCTCCCCGCGGGGCGGAGCTGAAAGATGCCCCCGAAGGGAGGAGGGGCGCCGGGGGGCCGCTTCCGCGCCGTGGCCTTCGACCTCTTCGACACGCTGGTGGACTTTGACCCCGAGCGGTTCCCGCTCGTCGAGATCGACGGGCGGGCCGAGCGGACCACCTCCCGGGTGGCGTGGGAGGCCCTCTACGGCGCGGGCTACCTGGTCCCGAACTATCCCGCCTTCCACGTGATTTGGCTCGAGGTCTCCCGGGTGGTCTGGGAGGAGCGGGACCGCGACCCCGAGCACCGGGAGGTCTCCTCTCTCGACCGCTTCCTCCGCCTCATGGATCGGCTCGTGGCGATCCCCTCCGCCGGCCGGAGGGCGGCCGCCGAGGTGGCGATGGAGGCGCACATGTCGGCGATCGAGAATTCCACCACCTTCGACCGCTCGCACCTCGCGCTCCTCGATCGCATCCGCGGGGCGGGCCTCGCCCTGGGCCTGGTGAGCAACTTCGACCACGCCCCCGCGGCCCGCCGCATCCTCGATCGGAGCGGAATATCGGCCCTGGTCGACGCCGTCCTCATCTCGGAGGAGGAGGGCTACCGGAAGCCCGCCTCCCGCCTTTTCCTCCGGGCGGCCGAGCGGCTGGGCGCGGCGCCGGGGGAGGTGCTCTTCGTGGGGGACACTTTTGAATCCGACGTCCTCGGCCCCCAGAGCGTCGGGATGCCCTGCGCCTGGCTGAACCGGCGAGGGGAGCCCCTCCCCGGGGGTGCCTCCCCGCCCGATTTCGAGATCCGGCGGCTCGAGGAGACCCTCGGCATCCTGGGCCTGGCCCTCCCCGGGGGGCGGCCGGCCTCCTGAGGAGGGGATCGGGGCTCTCTCGCGCTCCCGCGGCGGCGCGGGAGGGCTTGCCCCTTGCCCCGGGGCCGGGCTCTTCTCTAAGATGCGCCGCCGCCCTCCGCCGGATAAAGGAACCAGGATGCCAGAACCCATTCGGGGCGAGATCGTCGCCATCGGCACCGAGATGCTGCTCGGGGACCTCATCGACACGAACAGCGCCTTCATCGCCCAGCAGCTCAAGAGCATCGGGGTCAACATCTATTTCAAACACACCGTCGGCGACAACCTCGGCCGCATCGCCTCGGTCATCGCCCAGGCCCATGAGCGCAGCCAGGTGGTCATCACCACGGGCGGCCTCGGGCCCACGGTGGACGACCTGACGCGCGAGGCGGTCGCCCGGGTGATGGGCGTCGAGCTCGAGTTCCGCCAGGACCTCTACGATTACATCGACGCCTACTTCAAGCGGCGCGGCTTCAAGATGTCCGCGAACAACCGCAAGCAGGCCTTCGTCCCGGCGGGCGCGACCGTCATCGAGAACCCCCGGGGGACGGCCCCCTGCTTCTGGTGCGAGGACGCGAAAGGGGTCATCCTCGTCAGCCCCGGCGTCCCGCACGAGATGCGCTTCATCATCGCCGATCGCGCCGTGCCCATCCTCCAGGAGAAGTTCCGGCTGGGCGAGGTCATCCGCACCCGCGTCCTCAAGACCTGCGGCCTGGGCGAGAGCCGGGTGGACGAGATCATCGGCGAGCTCTTCCGGGACTCCGTGAACCCCAGCATCGGGGTCCTGGCCCATCCGGGCCAGGTGGACGTGCGCATCACCGCCCGGGCGGAGAGCATCGCCGAGGCCGAGCGGATGATCGACGGCCTGGAGGAGAAGGTGCGGGCCCTCCTGGGCCCGGCCATCTACGGGGTGGGGGAGGTCACCCTCGAGGAGACCGTCGCGCGCCTCCTGGCCGAGCGGGGGCGCACCCTCGCCGTCGTGGAGACCCACACCGGGGGGGCCCTCCTCCAGCGCCTCTGCGCCTGGCCCGCGCGCGTGAAGTTCCTCAAGCGCGGGGTCGTGGCCCTCGACCCGGAGGAGCTCTCCCGCCTCCTGGACCTCCCCCTGGATGAGGAGCCGGGCGGGGAGGATTTCGCCGAGGGCGCGGCCCGGCGGATCCGGGAGGCGAGCGGGGCGGACCTGGGCCTCGCCGTCTTCGGCCCGAACCCCCCCGAGAACGTCGAGCCCGAGCGCAGCCGGGCGGCCCCCGCCGTGGGCCCGACCCGCATCGCCCTCGCCACCGGGGAGAAGGTCCTGCGCTACGAGGGGAGCTTCGGGGGGGACGAGCGCTTCATCCAGGCCCGGGTGCCCGTCTACGCCCTCGACCTGGTGCGCCGGGCGGTGCTGGGGATCGAGTGAGGGAGAGCGTCCCGGAAGCGTCGCCTCTTTTTTCCCCCCGGAATAAGCCGTAATAACCCGGAATATCCGTAATCCCCCGGAGCCCTCCGGGGGCCCTACCCCCCCGGGCCGAACCGCCGCCGCGCCCGCCCGGGCCGCCTGGGCGGCCGTCTCCTCGATCCCGAGCTCCAGCCCGGCCTCGAGGGCGGCCCGGGTGGCGGCCTCGCTCACCGCCCGGTCCGCCAAGGCGCCCTCGACCCCCCGGCGGATGACGCCCTCGATGGCCTTGACCGGAAGCACGGCCTCGGGCCCCCGCTCCCCCAGGAGGGCCAGGGTGGGCCGCTTGACGAGGCCCCCCTCGGCCAGGCCCAGGAGGGATTTCCCCGCCTCAAGGAGGGTGCCCGCCGCCTGCTGGCCCAGCCTGAAGACCGGCGCCAGGAGGTTCTCCTGCACCAGGGCCGAGGTCATCTTGGCGAGGGAGGCGAAAAACGCCTTCTCCAGATCCTCGGTGAACTTGGACATCCTCCGCTTGAACTCTTTCGTGTTCTCCTCCGAGAAGGCCGAGAAGAACACGCTCTCCAGGCCCGTGCCGAGGGATTTTTGGAAGTCTTTGAAAGCCTCCTGGCTTGTTCTTAAGGATAATGAAACATCCTTTTCAAATGTGTCCTTAAACCCTCTGCCAACACCTTCCAGAATCTGGCCTGTTGTCCGCTGGAAGCGCTCCAGAACGGCTTCGTTCTCGCTGAACACCCGCCGCGCTGTCTCGCCGGCCTCGGCCGCACGGGTAGGATAAGCGAATAAAAGACGAAAGTGTTTCCGGCGGAAACGGTCTGAGGGATCCTTCGTTGGTTTTCACCGCCTCGGCTGTCTTCTCGAAAATCTCCCGGTTGCGCTCGACGGTCTTCCCCAGGGCGGCCATGACCTCGGCGCTCATCTTGGCTTCCCCGCCGAGGCCGCCCAGGCCCTTCGAGACTTTCTCAAGAAAGTCGGCGAATGGCTTGCCATCTACTCCGATCCGAATCGATATGACATTATCTACCACCTTGTTTTCTCCTAAAGGGCCGACCTACCTGACGACCTCAACCTGTATCGGATTGCCCTTGTGAATGAAATCCCCCCGGAACCTTGTTATATCCACTCTCACAATGTCCCCCTGCGCCTGGGTCTTCCCCGGGGCTCAAGGCGATGAGGGAAAGCGAGAGGGCGATGACGGTCCAGACGATCCGGTCGTAGGCGCCTTGCATAGCTGATCCT
>CAYMWZ010000240.1:0-4914 GCA_964394385.1 uncultured Nitrospinaceae bacterium
CATAGACCCACCAGAGGCGCGGCTCAGACCACTCCTCGCCCAACTCCTTCATCGCAAAGAAGAAAAAAACCGCGGGAATCAAAGAGACCGCATACAGGAGCGGAAGCACACCCAAGGCGCCGAATTTCTCGGCGTACACCTCCGGCCGGGCGGCGGCGCCTCCCAGCAAAAGGATGACGAAGGCGAGCAGGAGGTGCATGTTCGGGTGCATCTCCCCCGGCAGGGGGAGCAGGTAGACCGCTGCGATGTGGTAGAGGGCGGAGAAGAAGGCCGCCCACGCGGCGAGAAGACCCAGGCCGCGCACCAAGGGGCGGGAACCGGCGCTTCGCGGAGCTGCCTCTTCAATCATTCAGCGTCTCTTGGGCCGCACGGCTCCCGGGCGGAAACCGCTTGGACGGACGTTGAGGATGAATTCCTTATGCGTTGTCTCTAGTTCAGTTCACCGGATGAGTCAACCGCCGCCCGGCCAGCTTGACCGGCCGCCCCCCATCCGTTGTAATGGAGGATATCCAGTCCAACCGCGGCGAATGCGTGAGGAAGCGCGTCCCCGGACGAAACCCTCTCCGCCTGCCCGCCTCCTTCCCAAAGGAGCCCTCGATGAAGCTGGTCACCTTGGAGGTCGCCGAAGGGGGAAGGCCGCGCGAAACCATCGGGGCGGTCCTCTCGGGCGAGCGGGTGCTGGACTTGGCCGGGGCCTCGGCCGCCGTCCCGCCCGACATGGTCCTTTTCCTCGAGGGCGGGAGGGCCGCCCTGGACCGGGCCCGAAAACTGGCCGAGGAGGCCGAGGGCGGCCGCCACGGCGGGCAGGTCCGGCCCCTCGCCTCCGTCCGCCTGCGGGCGCCGGTGCCCCGGCCCCGGAAGTTCGTCCACTCGGGCCGCAACTTCCCCAAGCACCTGGAGGAGTCCGGAAGCTCCCTGCCCGCTCAGATCCCCCTCGCCCCGCGGTTCGTCTCCACCCTCATCGGCCCGAACGAGCCGATCGTCTATCCCCGCATCACCCGCCAGCTCGACTCCGAGGCCGAGGTCGCCATGGTGATCGGGACGCGCTGCAAGAACGTGCCCCGGGAGAGGGCCTTCGAGGTCATCGCGGGCTACACCCTCTACAACGACATCACGGCCCGGGACATTCAGGTGGACGAGGCGCGGGGGGGGCTCTTTCTCTCCAAGAACCTCGACGCGACGAACGCCATCGGGCCCTGGCTCGTGACGGCCGACGAGATCGGAGACCCCCAGGGGATAGAGATCAGCGGCCGCGTCGACGGGGTGGAGCTGCAGCGGCAGCGGCTCTCCGAGATGATCTTCGACATCCCCCACATCATCTCCCACCTCTCCCAAATGACGCTCGAGCCGGGGGACATCGTATCCACCGGGACGCCGGAGGGCTGCGGCATCTTCCGCAAGCCCGACCCGACTCCCTATCTCCTCAAGGTGGGAAGCGTGGCCGAGGTGGAGTCAGAGCCGCTCGGGGTGCTGCGCAACCCCGTGGTGGCGGAGTGAGGATGCGTGAAAATCACCCGCGTTGAAGCCTTCGTGCTCTCGGCGCCCCAGCCCGAGCGGGAGTTTTGGGTGAGCCTGCGGCCGGTGCTCTCGGTGAACGAGCTCGTGGTCAAGGTCCACACCGATGCGGGCATCACCGGGATCGGCCTGGGAACGGCGGTCTCCCCCGTGCGGGCGGCGGCCGAGGTGTTCCGCAAGGGGTTCGCCGAGCTCGTGGTGGGGGAGGATCCCTTGCGCCCCGAGCATCTTTTGGAAAAAATGCTCGGCGCCACCCACCAGCGCGCCGCCTACGCGCGGGGCTGGCCGCGTCCCTCCGTCATCACGGCCGCCGCCGCCATCGACAACGCGCTCTGGGACATCATGGGGAGGTCGGCGGGGCTCCCCATCTACAAGCTCCTCGGGGGGCACTCCTGCCGGGCGCGCACCTACGCCGGGGGCGGCTACTACCGCAACGGCAAGGACGTGGCGGAGCTCGCCCGGGAGATGGAGGGCTACCTCGCCATGGGCCACCGCGCCTTCAAGATGAAGATCGGGGCCCTTCCCCTCAAGGAGGATCTCGAGCGCGTGGCCTCCGTGCGGAGGGCCATCGGCCCGGACTGCCTGCTCGCCGTGGACGTCAACGGCGCCTGGAGCTACGCCCAGGCGAAGGAGGGCATGAAGAGGCTGGGCGAGTTCGACCTCGCCTGGGTGGAGGAGCCCGTCTGCTGGCGGGAGGCCAAGCACGCCCTGCCCCTGCTCCGGAGGGAGTGCTCCGTGCCCATCGCCGACGGGCACGGGGAGGCGGCCCTCTTCGACTGCCTCCGCCTGATCGAGGAGCGGTCGGTGGACTACATCCAGTTCGACGCGACCAAGTTCGAGGGCCTGACGGGCAGCCGCAAGATCATGGCGGCCGCCGAGCTGGCCCACATGCGCTTCGTGCCCCACCACGACCCCCAGATCCACGCCCACTGCGTCGCGGCGAGCCCCGCGGGCTTCATTTGCGAGAGCCACGCCGATCCCGAGCGCGACCCCGTCTGGTTCGAGCTCTTCGAGGGCGCCCCCGGGCTCAAGGAGGGCTGGCTCGAGCTCACCGACCGGCCCGGCTTCGGGGTGGAACTGAACGAGAGGGCGATGGCCAAGTGGGGGGAGAAGGTCTGCTAGCGAGAAGGGCCGGGGGGGGATTCCCGCCCGGCGGAGAGGGCACATGCCCGGATGCGGCCGTCCCGACGCCGCATTCACTTTGGACCTCCAACCAAGGAGAGCGCCGATGAAACGAATCCTGATCCGATGCTTCCTCACGGCCGCCGCGCTGGCCCTGTCGCTGAGCCCGGCGCTGGCGGCCGAAACGAAACTGCTCTTGGCGACTTCGCAGCCGGGCGGGGGCACCTTCGAGATCGGCACCGCCATGGGCAAGGTGATCACCGACAACTCGGGCGGAAAGCTCGATGTGTCCGCCTCCATCACGGGCGGCTCCACCGCCAACATCCGCGTCCTCCAGAAGGAGGACAAGGACAAGCCCTTCCGCATGGCCATGGTGACCACCCCCGCCATCTACTGGGGGCAGAACGCCAAGCCGCCCTTCAAGGAGGCGCAAGACGCGCTCGTGCTCACCTCCCTCTACCCCCTGACCACGATCTACGCCACCTTCAAGGACAGCGGCATCAAGAAGTGGGGCGACCTCGAGGGCAAGCGCTTCGTCGTGGGCGGCCGGGGCGGCTCCATCTACATCGTGACCCAGAACGCCCTGCGCTACAGCGGCCTCTTCGAGAAGGTGAAGAAGGAGTTCTTCACGAACCCCCAGAACGCCGCCGCGATCAAGGACAAGCGCGTGGACGCGGGGTTTTTCTTCCTGAACGCCTACGTGCCGGCGCCGGCCTACATGGACCTCGCCCGGACCCAGGAGGGGCAGCTCCACTTCTTCGGCCCGGATGAGGAGACCCTCAAGAAGATGGAGAAGAACGACCCCGGCGTCGTCCGGGACGAGGTTCCGCCCGGCTCCATCCCCGGCCAGAGCGGCCCCGTCGTGGGCTGGGCCCAGATGTGGGCCCTTCTCGCGAACAGCAAGATGGCGAACGAGACGGCCTACCTGGTGGTGAAGGCCCTCATGGACAACCACCAACAGATCGAGCGCTACCACCCCACCGGCAAGCACATCAATCCCGGAAACGCGCTGAAGGGGCTCTCTCAGCTCAAGATACACCCCGGCGCCGCCCGCTACTGGAAAGAGAAGGGGAAGATGTAGCTCCCCCCCCGGCCGGTGCCGCGGCCGAAGGCCCCCCGCGCATGCGGGGGGCCTTCTTCTCCTCTGGAGCCGGCCTCTGCCTCCGGGAGCGGAGCCGGAGCAGCGCCCCCGCCCCCTCTCGCATCGGATACCCCCCCCCGCAGCGCCCGACCCGGAGGCGCCGCCCGGCATCCCCCGCCTCCCGGGTGATCATCGGCCGCCGCCAGCGCCCTAAGGGCGGCGTCCGGAGGAAGGCGCTCCGCGAGCCGAAGCTGGCATGCGCAAAAAGGATCCTCCGCCGGCCCGTCCGCACGCGGGCGAAGGATAAAATGCCTTGCAAACAGTGGAAAAATCCGTCGCGCGCAACCGTCGGACCTTCGCGGCGGCGCGCGCGCGATCGCATCCGCCGCGGCGCCTGCGCCGGAGAATTTCCCTCCGCTCCGCGATCCGATCCGGGGCGCATCGCTCGGAGGCTGCTTCCGCGGACGATCAAAAATTGAAAAAAATCTAAAATACATCTTGACCAATCCACCAATCTTGGCATAAATTTTCAAAGGTAAATGCTTGGCTCTTCCGGACGAGGATGTGTTTGGTCTTCCTCGCCGTTTGAGTGGCAGTGGGTAGTCGCTTGCTTCGCAGCGCTGTTGGCGCGCAACTCTTCCGCCCGGTGAGGGAGGTTGCAGATGGCAAAGAAGGCAGCCAGACGGAAGACCAAGAAGAAGGCGGCGAAGAAAAAGGGCAAGAAAAAGGCCGCAAAGAAGAAGGCCAAGCGCAGGAGAAGGGCGAAGAGGAAGACGGCTGGCAAGTAGCACCCCGGCGCTAGAAGCCGGACCAACCGATTGGCACCATCATTAGAAGCAAGCGACCAACAAAGGGGTCCCGCCGAAAGGCGGGGCCCCTTTTTTATTCATCGCGGGGACTTACCTACGCTCTCAGAGGCGGGTGTAATTTCGGACGTAATCGTCTTGTTTCTCTCCTCCCCTCGCCCCCTGGGGGCCGCCTTTCCCTGGATCGGCGGCTGGGGTATAAAACCCGCTGGCGCCGCCCACGAGATTGAGGTCCAAGACCGCTCCGATGAACCCAGCCCCTTCCCTCCCCTCCGCCGCCCCTCAAGACCCCCCCGGCCCCGGTCGCGGACAGGACTTGGCTCCTCCACATTCGAGGGGCTCCGCCGTCAGCCTGCGTCCCATCATCCTCCACTTGTTGCCTGGATGAGC
>CAYMWZ010000241.1:0-4911 GCA_964394385.1 uncultured Nitrospinaceae bacterium
GCCGCATAGATGAGCGTGAAGGGGAAGCGGTTCAAGACCAACTGACGGAGGTCCGGATCAACCAGACGCCCTATCTCGGGGTGCTCAAGCAGAAGCTCCGCGCCCTGCCGCACCTCTTCGCCAAAGCGCTCCCCCAAGCCCGGCACCTGAAGCTCGAAGTGGACAGCCGCCTCGATGAACTCCCGTTCCGCCTCGGGGTGGAACTCCAGCTTCATTCCTTGAGGCGCGAGCGGAGATTCTCAAAAACGCGGTCGGCGGGGACGGGCTCCATCTTGCCCTCGGCGAGCTCGCGGTGACGCCTCCTCGCCTCCTCACGCCACGCGCCCTCGGCGTCGGGGTCGGCCGGCCCGTCCAGCTCGGCGATGAGGGAGCGGATCACCTCCGCCTTCTCCGCGTCGCTCAGCGAGCGGAACTTCTCCTCGATCTCGGCGATCAGGCTGGACATCGTGGCCTCCGGAATCGCATGACACGACGACAAGTGTAACACAGGGTGTGCTGGCTTCGAACGCCCTTGGCAAACTGGCCGTCGACCTTAAAAATTTGTTGGGTGTATTTGAGCCTCTTCTGTTGGCACATCGAGCCGGACACCAAAATGACCTTTGTCATCGCCACCTCGGTCCCACCCACCAACAATCTTCGCGGAACAAATAGCATCCATGCCAGGATAACCGGCCTTATTAAGTTTCTTCCGGTATTGCCGAGCGTTTGCCCGGTTCAAATAGCCAACAGTCTCCCCGTTGATTTCCACTCTGATTGCCTTGTCGTCGTACGGGTTATCATCCTCATGGATCAAACGAGCCTCAACAATCATGTCGTGCCCGTCCTCCGTGCGGCCGCCACAGATTGAATCAAGAGCAGACTGATAGTGAGACTCACCGACGACTTCAAGGGAGTATGTGCCCGGACCCTTCAAACTAACGATTGGAATAGACTGCTGGGACTCACCACCAAATGGCCATGACAGAAGACCCACAGTATCGCCCCTTTTAACTCACCTCTATTGATTCCTGGCTTCTCAATAAAGTCTATTTCTGGTCTTGCCTCCGCATAACACGCACAGCCCGCTTTTCGACTGAACCCTGGATCTGTTTTACCTCCCTCCGTTTCCTTAGTGTGGAAAATTATAGCATAAGATTATGATCGCCTCCTTTGGCCCCTCGCTCGAGAGCCCCTGTGCTATGGTACAAAAAAGCCGCCAGCCCCCCCTTGATCGGACCCCATCCATGCGAAGTCCCCTCCTCCTCGCCTGTCTCCTCCTGGCTACTCCCACCGGGGCCGCGCCGGAGCTGGATCTCGTCCCCATCCCCGGAGGGGCCTTCACGATGGGCGATCCCCGGGGGGAGCCGGACGAGGCGCCCCGCCGCGTCAGCGTAAAAGCCTTCCGCATGATGCGGACCGAGGTCACCAACCGCCACTTCGCGGCCTTCGCCGCCGCGACGGGCCACCGCACGGACCCCGAGCGTTCGGGCTTCGGCTACGTCTGGACGGACAGGTGGCGCCGGGTCGCGGGGGCCTCCTGGCGCCGGCCCCACGGCCCGGCCGACGCGATCGAGGGCCGGGAGGATCACCCCGTCCTCCAGGTGAGCGCGCAGGACGCGGCGGCCTTCTGCCGCTGGGCGGGGCTCAGGCTCCCGACCGAGGCGGAGTGGGAGTTCGCCGCGCGCGGCACCGACGGCCGCCGCTACCCCTGGGGGAACCAGGAGCCCCGCGCGGGGGGCCTCCACCGCGCCAACTTCGGCACCGTGGCCTGCTGCGCCCCGGACGCCTCGGACGGCTTCCTGAAGACGGCCCCGGCGGGGAGCTTCCCCTTGGGCGCCTCCCCCTTCGGCCTCCTCGACATGGCGGGGAACGCCTGGGAGTGGACGGGGAGCCCCTTCCCGGGCCGCCCCGGGGAGGTGGCCCTGCGCGGCGGGGGCTGGGGGAACAACCCCTGGTGCCTGCGCGCGAGCTACCGCCACGGGAACCCCCCCGAGGTCGGCCTCGACATGGTGGGCTTCCGCTGCGCGGGGGAGGCCCCCTGAGGCCCCGCCTCCGGCTTGCTCCCCGCGGGGGCCGGTGATAAGGAAGGCGTCTCGCATCCCCATTCGCTCACCCATCCGCGCGCGGGAGGATCGGATCCCATGAAGGCGGTGCGCTTCCACGAGCACGGGGGCCCCGAGGTCCTCCGGGTGGAGGATGTCCCCGCGCCCGAGCCGGGCCCCGGGGAGGTCCTGGTCGAGGTCCGGGCGGTCGGGCTGAACCACCTGGACCTCTGGGTGCGGAAGGGAATCCCCGGCGTCCGGATCCCGCTCCCCCACATCGGGGGGAGCGACTTCACGGGGGTGGTGCGGGCCCCGGGGGCGGGCGTCAAGGGATTCGCGCCTGGCCAGCGCGTCATCGACTACCCCGTCCTCGGCTACGGAGGCGTCCCCTTCTACCTCTGCGAGGATCCCCCCCCCGGGGCCTTCGCCCTCATCGGGGAGCAGGCGGACGGGGGCTGCTGCGAGCGCATCTCCGTCCCCGCCCCGAACCTCCTCCCCCTGCCCGAGCGGCTCTCCTTCGAGGAGGGGGCGGCCGTCCCCATCGTCTTCATCACGGCCTGGCGGATGCTCGCCGAGCGGGCCCGCCTCCGGGCGGGGGAGACCCTCCTCGTCCAGGGGGCGGGGAGCGGGGTGGGCACGGCCGCGATCCAGATCGGGAAGCTCCTGGGCGCGCGCGTCATCGCCGCGACGAGCACCCGGGAGAAGGCCGAGCGCGCCCGGGCGCTCGGGGCGGACGAGGTCGTCAACTACCGCGAGGAGCCGATCGGCGCCCGCGTGCGCGAGATCACGCGCAAGGAGGGCGCCCACGTCGTCTTCGAGCACGTGGGGGACGCCACCTGGGAGGAGAGCGTCAAGTCCGCCGCCTACCACGGGCGGATCGTCACCTGCGGGGCGACCACGGGCTTCCAGGGGAAGACGAACCTGACCCTCCTCTTCGCCAAGCAGCTCTCCCTCCTGGGGAGCACCATGGGGAGCCTCTCCGCCTTCAAGAAGGTGCTCGGCTTCCTCGCCGAAGGAAGGCTCCGCCCCGTCGTGGACCGCGTCATGCCCCTGGCCGAGTGCCGCCGGGCGCACGAGATCCTGGAGGCGGGGGAGCAGTTCGGGAAGATCGTCCTGAAGGTCGGGGGCTGACCCCCTCTCGGCAAGCGCTGTCAAATTTCGGCGGTTTCCTCATTCGGAGTTGCTTGCTTTGTCATCCTGAGCGGAGCGAAGGATCTTCGAGAGCGGCGAGGCTCGAAGATTCTTCGCGCCTTCGGCGCTTAGAATGACAGAAACACTGAAAAAGCATGCCCCCATGTTCCTCTGGAGGCCCCATGCCCGGGATCCCCGGCACCCTGAACCGCCACGGCTACCCCGCCCTCCCCCCCGCCGAGTACGAGAGGCGGCACGCCCTCGTGACGGAGGCGATGGCGGAGTGGGGGGTCGAGTGCCTCATCCTCTACGGCGGCTACAAGGAGATGTACCAGCAGAACGCGGCCTGGCTCTCGGGCTGCCGCGAGGCCTTCCAGTTCTACGTCGTCTTCACGAAGAAGGGCGAGGGCACGGTGCTGAGCGCCCTGGGGCCCCATCTTCTCAACACGAAGAGGATGTCCGTCTTCCCGGACGTGCGCCCGGCCGGCTTCGCCCCCGCCGGGGCCGTGGCCGAGCGCGTGCGGGAGCTCGGCCTCGCGGACGCCCCCATCGGGATCGTGGGGGTCCACAGCGGGCGCTCGGCGGACCTCCCGCATGAGCAGTTCGAGGCCCTCCGGGCGGCTCTCCCCGGGGCGGAGCTCAGGTTCCTCACGCGCGAGTACGAGGACCTCTCCCTCACCAAGAGCTCGACCGAGCTCGTCTTCTACCGCTACGGCGCCCGCGCGACGGACGAGGCCATGCGGGCCCTCGTCCGCGCCGTCCGGCCGGGGGCGAGCGAGGCCGAGCTCTACGGCGAGCTCGTGGCCGGGGGCTACCGCGCGGGGGGGGTGACCGAGTTCGCCCTCCTGGGCTCGACCCCCATGCGCGCCCCCGAGATGCCCTACCCCTGGCACGTCCCCTCCCTGCGGAGGGTCGGGCCGGGCGACCTCATCCTCAACGAGGTGAGCGTGGCCTACGCCGGCTGCTCGGGCCAGCTCATCCTCCCCATCGCCCTGGGGGAACCCCCGGCCGAGTACCGGGAGCTCCACGCGCTGGCGCTCGAGGTCATGCGCCGGATCGCGAAGGTCCTGAAGCCCGGCAGCACCGAGCAGGAGATCCTGGAGGCCGCCCGCCCCATCGAGGAGGCCGGCCTCGCCTCCCGCCCCCTCCCCCCCGGCTGGCCCCACCCCCCCCTGCGCCCCCTCATCAACCTCCCCCCATCCGGGGAACCGGGGAGCTTCGCCCTGCGCGAGAACCAGCTCATCATGATCGAGCCCAACCCGACCCATCCGGACGGCGAGCGGGGGATCTTCCTGGGGGCCCTCCACGTCGTGACGGGGGAGGGCGGAAAGAACCTCCAGGGGCACCCCCTCGACTTCGTGGTCAAGTGACCCTCCTTCCGGGCTCTTCCGGGCGGCCGATCCGGGTAACCTCTTGACTCACCGAGGGATGCGGCGAACTCCCCCGCGGGAGCGGAGACATTTTTCTCCCTGAAACTCCCTGAAATCCGCGGAAGCCCCCGGAAGGGGGGGCGACCCCCCCTTTTGTCCCCCCCTTGCACAAGGGGGGGGATGGGGGGGTGCAAGGGGAATATAGGCCCGGGGGACCGAAAGGCAGCTACGGGAAATGCGGGGAGGTGCGCGCTTGGCGTCCGGCGGGGGCCGGGGACTCCCCCCCCTACACCCTTCTTTTCATCCCCGCCATCTCGCGCAGGACCTCGACGAGGGCGGCGGGGTCCAGGTCGGCGAGGCCGGTCTCGATGCCGATCCGGGCGACCTGG
>CAYMWZ010000242.1:0-4908 GCA_964394385.1 uncultured Nitrospinaceae bacterium
CGCCTCCCCGGGCCGGGGCGCCCCGGGGCAGGCGGCGCCTTCTGAGCCTGAGCGGACGGCCCTGCTGCGCTTTCCGGCGCTGGACGTCGAGGTGCCCTGGCCGGAGGGGGTGGAGTTCGCGCCGGGGGATCCCGTGAGGGTCCTGGTGCGCCGGGCGGGCCCCCGGCTGGAGCTGGAGCTTCTGCCCCCGGGCCGCGGAGGGGAGGGGGCGCGCTGGATCCCCAGCGGGGGGGCGGGGGACCGGAGTTTTGGGCCCCATCTGCTCGGCCTGGCCGAGGGGCTGGCCGCCGGTTGGGAAGACCCCGCGGAAGGGCCTTTGGCCCAGGCGGCCCGGCGGCTCCAGGAGGCGCTCGAGCGGCACATCATCCGGGAGGGCGAGGTGACCCCCGCCCGGGTGCGGGCGGTTTTGGAGGGTTTCGGGCGGCGGCTCCTCCGGGCGCCGGAGGGGGAGGCATCCGATCTGCGCGAGAGCCTCCAGCGCTTCCTCGCCGCCGCCCGGGAGGCCGGGGGAAGGGAGGGGCTCGTCCTCGCCCAAGGCGCCGAGCGCGCCCTCGCCTCGGTGGAGTTCCTCCAGGCGGCGAACGCCCTCCGCGGCCTCCTCGACCAGGGCGCCTTCCTCCAGATTCCCTACGCCTGGGGCGGGGAGCGGGGGACGGTGGACGTCGTGGTCCGGCGCGGGGGCAAGCGTTCCGGCGGAGGGGAGGCCGGGCGGGAGAGCTACTCTGTCGTCTTCCTCCTGGACCTCCAGGGGCTGGGCCCCTTGCGCATCGACGCCTCCCTCATCCGCAACCGGGCGAGCGTGCGCTTCACCACCCCCAGCGCCGAGGTGGGGAAGTTCCTCGATCTCGAGCTGCCCAAGCTCCGCGAGGCCATCGAGAGCCACGAGATCCGGGTGGAGGGGCTCTCCTGGGCCCAGGGGCGGGTCCAGCCCGAGCCGGTGGTCCCCGCCGGGCCGGGGGGAGCCCGCCCGGAGGGAAGCTCTCTCATCGACCTTCAGGTGTAGGGGCGTTCAGAGGAGGGCAGCGCCCGTGGAGCCTCACCGCCGCGATCGGCCGTTCATCCCCCGGGAGGCGGTCGCCCTCAAGTACGAGCCCGCCCGGGACAGCGCCCCCCGCCTGACGGCCAAGGGGAGGGGGGATCTGGCCGAGCGCATCCTCGAGCTGGCCCGCATCCACAACGTCCCCATCCGGGAGGACTCCGACCTGGCTCACCTGCTGGGCCAGCTCGAGGTGGAGGCCGAGATCCCGCCCGCCCTCTACCGGGTGGTGGCCGAGATCCTGGCCTTCGTCTACTTCGTGAACGAGAAGTGGAAGGAAAAAGCTGCTTGAGCGTCAAAGACCGGATAGGCAAATCGTTCCTCCCCCGGGGGGGAGGGGGGAGAAAGATTCGATTTTTCTTGAACTATTTGAAGTAACCTTTTGATAAATAAAGGATAAATCGCCTCCTAAAATCCTTCCCGCAGGCCCCCAGTCTGGCACACCTCTTGCTCTTTCCGGGGCAGCGCTCCGGGTCCGTCCGGTGCGCAGGGGGGAAGGAGGCGGCCGGTGGAGCCAGGAGCCTACAGCATCGTCGGGTCGGCCCTCTTGCATCAGCGCCACCTGGAGATCGCGACCAACAACCTGGCCAACATGAACACGGTGGGCTACAAGGCCGAGCGCCCCCTCTTCCGGCTGGATGCCAACTTTCTTCCTCCGGGCGAGTTCCCCCACCTCGGCAAGGACGCCATCCAGCGGTCGCTCTGGTCGCGCACCCACATCGACTTCACCCAGGGCAACATCAAGCAGACCGGCAACCCCCTGGACGTCGCCCTGAACGGGCCGGGATTTTTCGTCCTGCAAACCCCCGATGGGCCGCGCTACACCCGGGCCGGGCAGTTCAAGCTGAACGGCGCGGGGGACCTCATCTCCCCCGAGGGCTGGCCGGTCCTGGCCCGGGGCGGAAACCCCATCCGGCTGGCGGGGGCCGCCTTGGCCGGGGCCAAGATCCTCATCGGCGGCGCGGGCGAGGTGCAGGTGGGAGGGCAGGCCGTCGGCCAGCTCGACGTGGTCGACTTCCCCGCGCCCTACCGCCTGGAGAAGCGCGGCGGCGCCACCTTCGCCCTGACCGACCCCGACGCGCGGAGCACCCCCGTGGCCGCCCCCCGGATCGTCCAGGGCGCCCTGGAGCACTCCAACGTGGGGAGCGTGGCCGAGATGGTGGGCCTCATCGAGACGGCCCGCCTGTACGAGGCCTACCAGAAAATACTCCAGTCGTTCGATGACGCGAGAGGCCGGGCGGTCAACGACCTCGGGCGCGTTCAGGAATCGGCGTGATTCGCCACCTTGAGGAGGGATCCCTTTGATCCGGGCATTGTTCACCGCGGCCACGGGAATGCAGGCCCAGCAAATCAACATCGACGTCATCGCGAACAACCTGGCCAACGTCAGCACGGTGGGCTTCAAGAAGCACCGGGCCGACTTCCAGGAACTCCTCTACGAGACCATCGTCCCGGCGGGCGCGCCCTCCGCCCAGGGCACCGAGATCCCCACGGGGCTCCAGATCGGGACGGGCGTGCGCCCCATCGCCACCCAGAAGATCTTCACCGAGGGCGAGTTCAAGCGGACCGACAACGAGCTCGACATGGCCATCGAGGGCGAGGGCTTCTTCGTGGTCACCCGCCCCAACGGCGAGACAGCCTACACGCGCTCGGGCGCCTTCAAGCTCAACAGCTCCGGCCAGGTCGTGACGAGCGAGGGCTTCCTCCTCTCGCCGAACATCACCATCCCCACCACCGCGCTCAAGGTCACGTTGGGGACCGACGGCACCGTCTCGGTCATCAACGCCGGCACCACCACCCCCACCCAGGTGGGCCAGATCACCCTGGCGCGGTTCCCCAACCCGGCGGGGCTCTCCTCCCTCGGCAAGAACCTCTTCGCCGAGACGGTGGCCTCGGGGGCGGCCACCACGGGAACCCCCGGGCTCACCGGCATCGGCACCCTGGTCCAGGGCTTCCTGGAGAACTCGAACGTCAGCGTGGTGGATGAGCTCGTCCACCTCATCGAGGCCCAGCGGGCCTACGAGATCAACAGCAAGGCCATCCAGACCAGCGACGAGATGCTCCAGGTCGTGGGCAACCTCAAGCGCTAGGAGGACTCTCGCATGCGGACGATTCTCCTGGCGGGGGCGCTGGCCCTCTCGCTTCTCCTCCCGTCCCCGGCCGGGGGCCAGGGCGGGCGCTTCCTCGGGGCCGATGAGGTGGCCGCCGAGGTGCGCCGCTACCTCGCCACCCGGCTGGACCTCGGGGCGGGGGAGGCCGAGGTCCGGGCCGTCCACCTGCCCGCCCAAAAGGTGCTCCTCCCCAAGGGCCCGGTCGAGCTGGCCGTGGCGGCCCCGCCCAACACGCGCTTCATCGGCCGCACCCCCCTCATGGTGGTGGTCCGGGATGGGGGCGGGGCCGAGATCCGCCGCCTCTGGGTGACGGCCGAGGTGGCCGTCTATGCCGAGGTCCCCGTGCCCCGGCGTCCCCTGAGGGCCCATCAGCCGCTGACGGCCTCCCTGTTCGAGATGCGCCGGCGGGATCTGGCCGGGCTTCCCACGGACGCCGTGACGCGGGCGGAGGATCTCGAGGGGGCGAGGGCGCTGCGCCCCCTGGCGCCGGGCGAGGCGGTGCGCAAGTCCGACGTCGAGCTCCCCCAGCTGGTCAAGCAGGGCCACCTCGTCCGCCTCATCGCCCGCCGGGGCGCCCTGACCATCACGGCCATCGGCAAGGCGCTCGACGCGGGGCGCAAGGGGGACGCCGTCCGGGCGATCAACATCGACTCCAACAAGATGATCCAGGGCCGGGTGGTGGACCGCGCGGCCGTGGAGGTGCTCTTTTGAGCGCGGGGGAAGCCATGAGAGATCGCATCCTGAGGGCCGCGTTGACGCTTCTTCTCGCCACACCCTTCGCCGGCTGCGCGGCGATGGAGGCCCCCGCCGCGGCGGGGGAGGCCGCGCCCGGCGCGGCGCCTCCGGCCGCGAAGGAGCCGCTGCGCCGGGTGGAGAGCTTCCGCCGGGAGGCCTCCCAGGCCCCCTCCGCCCCGGCGGACCCGGATGAGGCCGCCCGCAGCTCCTTGTGGAGCGACAAGAGCCCGTTTCTCTTCACCGACCGGCGCGCCTCCCGGGTGGGGGACGTCATCACGGTGGTGATCAGCGAGTCCTCCAACACCAAGAAAGAGGCCGACACCGAGGTCAAGCGGAAGGCGAACCTGGCCTACACCATCCCCGCCCTCCCCGGCTACGGGAGGATCCTGGCCACCCCGACCACGGGCCGCGGGCGGCGGTTCAACCCGGACGACACCCTCCGGGCCGCCTCCTCCAACGACCACCAGACCGAGTCCGAGATCGAGCGCACGGACACCCTGAGCGCCACGATCGCGGCCAGGGTCGTCGAGATCTTCCCGAACGGGAACCTCTTCGTCGAGGGCCGGCGCGAGATCACCACCCACAAGGAGACGCTGATCGTCACCGTGAGCGGCATCGTCCGCCCCGAGGACATCGACCAGAACAACACGATCCAGTCGAAGAACATCGCCGACGCCAAGATCGTCTACACCGGCGACGGCATCCTGGCCGAGGCGCAGTCGCCGGGCTGGCTGTCCCGGATCGTGAACATCCTCTGGCCGTTCTAGGAGAGGATCACCGATGGCCATTCGTCCGAAGCCGACCCGACGCCCGGGCCTCCTCGTGCTGGCGGCCTCGCTCGCCGCGGCGGCGCTGTTGGCCGCCGCGGGGAGCGCCTGGGGCGCCCGCCTGAAGGACATCGCCTCGATCAGCGGGATCCGCTCGAACCAGCTCGTGGGCTACGGGCTGGCGGTGGGGCTCCACGGCACGGGAGACGGCACCGATCCCTCCTTCACGGCCCAGTCCCTCTCCAGCTTCCTCAAGAAA
>CAYMWZ010000243.1:0-4905 GCA_964394385.1 uncultured Nitrospinaceae bacterium
TCCACCCTCCTCCTCTCCGCCGCCCCCCCCGTCCTCATCGCCCCGGCCATGAACCCGAGGATGTGGGCCAATCCGGCCGTCCAGGAGAACGTACAGACGCTGCGGGCGCGGGGGCACCTCGTCCTGGAGCCGGGCGCGGGGCGCATGGCCCGGCCGGAGGAGGGGGAGGGCGCGGGCCGCATGCCCGAGCCCGAGGAGATCGCCCGGGAGATCCACCGGCTCCTGGGCCGGGCGGTGGACTTGGCCGGGATGCGCCTGGTCGTCTCGGCCGGGCCCACGCGGGAGCGCTGGGACGCCGTGCGCTTTCTCTCGAACCGCTCGAGCGGCAAGATGGGCTTCGCCCTCGCCCAGGCGGCCGCCGCCCGCGGGGCCGAGGTGACCCTGGTGAGCGGGCCGGTCGCCCTTCCCGATCCGCCGGGGCTCAGGACGTTGCGGGTGGAGTCGGCCGAGGAGATGCGCGGGGCGGTGCTCGCCGCCTGGCGGGATGCGCACGCCGCCATCATGGCGGCCGCCGTCTCCGACTACCGGCCCGCGCGCCCCCAGGACCGCAAGCACAAGAAGGCCGCCGGGCCCCCCGACATCGAACTCGCGCCCACGGCGGACATCCTGGCCGAGATGGGCAGGGAGAAGGGCCGCCGCATCCTCATCGGCTTCGCGGCCGAGACCGAGCGCCTGAAGGAGAACGCCCGGGAGAAGCTCCGCCAAAAGGGGCTCGACCTCATCGTGGCGAACCCAGTCTCCGGGGAGGAGGACGCCATGGGGGCCGACGCCGCCCAGGCCATCCTCATCGACGCCTCGGGCAGGGAGGAGGCCCTCCCCCGGCTGGCAAAGGCGGCGCTCGCCTCGGTCATCCTCGACCGCCTGGCCGGAATGTGGCAAAAGATCCGTCCATAGCGACTCGACCCCCCACCGCCCCGCCGGTGACGCCATGTCGGAACGAGACGACCCCGCCCGGGCCCTCCTCGGGCACCTGAAGAGCCTCCGCGCAGCCGGGGTGCGCTATGTGGCGCTGGGGGCGCCCTCCGGGGTCCAGGCCCCGCTCTCCCAGCCATCCCCCGCCGCCGCGCCGCGGCAACCCGCCGTCTCCCAGGCCGCATCCCCCGGGAAACCGGCCGCTCCGCCCGCGCGGGAGCCCTCCGCCCAGCTCGGCCTCCTCCCGGCGGCGGAGGAGCCCGCCCCCGCCTCGCCCTGGCTCTCCGCGGCGCGCAAGAGCGGCGGCTTCGTCCCCCCGCCCCTTCCCTTCGACCCCAAGGCCGAGATGACGATCGACGACCTCGACCGGGCGGTGGAGGGGTGCCTCCGCTGCAAGCTGGGGGGCGGGCGCACGAACCTGGTGTTCGGGGTGGGGAACCCGCGGGCGGACCTCGTCTTCGTGGGGGAGGCCCCGGGGGCCGACGAGGACGCCCAGGGGATCCCCTTCGTGGGGCGGGCGGGCCAGATGCTCACGCGGATGATCGAGAACGTGCTCGAGATCCCGCGAAAGGAGGTCTACATCTGCAACATCATCAAGTGCCGCCCGCCGGAGAACCGCAACCCCGAGCCGGACGAGATCGCCTGCTGCGAGCCCTACCTCCACAAGCAGCTCGCCATCCTCCGGCCCAAGCTCATCGTGGCGCTCGGCAAGTTCGCGGCCCAGTGGCTCCTCGGGACCAAGATCCCCATCGGCAAGATCCGGGGCAAGTTCGGCCGCTACCAGGGGATCCCCTGCCTCGCCACCTACCACCCGGCCTACCTCCTCCGGAATCCCCGGGACAAGCGGGTCGTCCTCCAGGACCTCCTCCTGGCGAAGGCCGTCTACCACGGCCAGGCCGAACCCCAGATCGAGATCTTCGGCTAGGCGGCGAGAGAAGGGAGGGGAGGCGTCATGGAATGCCCGGGCTGCCAGAAGGAGATCGTCCCCGACCGGCTGTTCTGCATCTGGTGCGAGGCGTTCGTCCCCCGCGCGGAGGCGGGCGTGAAGGCGGGCCTCCTCCGGCGGTGGCTGGCCACCACCATCGACCCGCTGATCCCCTACCTCCTCGGCTTAGTCGCCTACCAGGTGGGGCAGGAGTGGCGGCGCGGCCCCTTCGACGACACCCCCTACGCCCTCATGGGGATCGTCGCGTTCGCCTACGTCCTCTTGTTCCTGTTTCTGATGGGAAGAGGGATGACGCCGGGAAAGTGGCTCTTGAGGGAGCGGGTGTTGGACAAAATGACGGGGGAGCTCGCGGGCTTCTGGCGCATGCTCCTGCGCGAGCTGGCCAAGAACACGATCAGCAGCATCCCCTTCGGCCTGGGATTCCTCTGGGCCATCTGGGACCGCGACGCCCAGGCCTGGCACGACAAGATCGCGGGCACGGTGGTGGTCAAAGTGAGCGGAGAATCCCCCGCGCGCCCCTACCCAAGGTAGCCCTCCGAGCCGACCTCGTCCGGGTAGTTCGAAACCTCGATCAGATTCCCGTCCGGGTCGCGGAAGTAGAAGGAGCGGATGAGGCCCGCCGCTCCCGCCTTCTCGACGGGGCCCAGCTCGATCTCGACCCCGCAGGAGCGGACGTGGGCCATCGCCCCCTCCAGCGGGACGCGGGTGATGAAGCACAGATCCTCCGAGCCCGGGACGGGACGGGCGGCCTTGGGCTCGAACTCCCGCCCCGCCTGATGGAGGTTGATCTTCTGCCGCCCGAACTCCAGGGCCCTCCGGTCCTCCCCGAAGGTGACCACCCGCATCCCGAGGACGCGGCTGTAGAAGGCGCACGTCCGCTCGATGTCGCGGACCGTGAAGGCGATGTGGTCGACCCGGTCGATTTCCACGCGGAGCCCTCCCCCGGGCCCGGAGGCGCCGGGGGTTCCCGCCCCCTCCGGGCCGCTACTTCACGGCCTGGACGATGCCGCAGGCGATCCGCCCCCCCGCGTCCCCAGTGGGCTGGGTCTTCATGTCATCCCGCTTGGCGTGGAGGATGACCGACTTGCCGACGATGGCGGTCGGCCCCTTGCCCAGGGTGATGCCGGCGAAGAGGCTCTCGAACTTAACGTTCCCGGCCCCGTCGGCCGTCACGTTCCCCAGGTCCCCCGCGTGGCGCTCTTTGTCGCCCGGCCCCCCGTGGGGCTTCTTGAGGGGATTGAAGTGCCCGCCCGCGCTGGTTCCGTCGGGCGCGCTGCAATCGCCCTTCTCGTGGACGTGGATGGCGTGCTCGCCCGGCGAAACCCCCCGGGCATTCACCCGCACCAAGACGCCGCCCTTCCCCTCCTCGAAGGTGACCTCGCCGGCGACCTGGCTCCCGCTCCTGGCCATGAGCTCCGCCCGGGCCCGCTCGGCCGCCCAGGCGCTCCCCGGCCAACCGACCGCAAACCCTGCTACCGCAACCGCCGCAACCGCCCAATTTCTGGACATCGGAGACTCTCCCCCCACCAAGCGTTGAACGAGGAATCCCGCCGCCCAAGCCGCTGCACCGGGACATTCCGAGGAGCGGATCTTATCGAGAACCCGGAAGGGGTCAAGGTTCCGCCGGACCGGGCTCCCGGCCAGGGGCGAGAACCCCCGCCCCCGTTTGATATTTCCCCTTTACGAAAACCAAACAATTAAATATTTGCCATTTAATCCTAAGTGGAATAGTATAGATTCGCGGGGTGAATGGGAGCCCCGAATTCAGCCTCCAAGGAGAAGCCTCCATGAAACGCGCCGGGAAGCTCGCCCTCTGGGCCGGAACCCTCCTCCTCGCCGCGGCGTTCGCGCGCCCCGCGGCGGCGGCCGAGATCTGGGTCACCAACATGGGCTCGGGCGACGTGTGGGTCTATGACGCCAAGAGCCTCCACCTCAAGGCCACCATCCAAGCGGACAAGGGCGCCCACAACGTCATCTTCAGCCAGGACAAGAAGTGGGCCTTGGTCTCCAACGTGGGCGCGAACAGCGCCAGCCTCATCGACGCCGAGAAGAAACAAAAGGTGGCGGACATCCCGGCGGGACCCCGGGCCCACCACGCGCTCTTCCTCCCGGACGGGAAGACCGCCTACGTCTCCAACGTCGGGGCCGACTACGTGACGGTGGTCGACTTGGAATCCCGCAAGGCCGTCAAGAACCTCAAGACCGACAAGGGCGCCATGATGGCGGCCGCCCTGGACGAGGGGAAGGGCTACGTCCTGAACGCCGCCGCCGGGAACATCTCCCTCGTGGACCTCCGCTCCCACCAGGTGGTGCAGACCCTCCCCGGCGGGAAGGGGGCCATGGCCTGCGAGTTCACCGCGGACAAGAAGACGGCCTGGGTGAGCGCCGGAGGGGAGGACGCCCTCCTCGCCATCGACACCCAGGCCCACAAGGAGATCGCCCGGGTCAAGATCGAGGGGGAGCCGCACGGCCTCGCCCTGAGCAAGGACGGCAAGCGGGCCTACGTCGTCCTCCGGAAGAAGAACCAGCTCGCCATCTTCGACACCGGCCAGAAGAAGGTGGTCAAGACAGCCTCCCTCGGCAAGCGGCCCGACATGGTCGTCCTCTCCCCGGACGGGAGGACCCTCTACGTGACCAGCCGGGACGAGAACAAGTTCCTGGTCGTGGACGCCGGGACCCTCACGGTCCGCAAGGCCGTGGACACCGGCAAGGAGCCCCACGGGGTGGAGGTGCGGTAGAGTTCAAATCCGCTTCTCCTTCACCGGCCTCGCATCGCGCGGGGCCGGTTTTTTCTCTTCCTAACCTATAATATAGTTTATCGGTCCGAGATGAAAAAACATGTTTGGAATTCTGGTTCTGAGGCAAGGATGAAACTCTCATCAAACGATCTGATCTTCCTAGGTGTTTGCGCCTTTACCATAGGATCAATTGTTATAGTGAGAGGATACCTAGGAACTCGACATCCCTTAGAGTTTGCAACTTTCTTGGGAACTAATCCTTTTCAAATTAAATCTTCGATAATTCAAAAATGGGACACCATTTGGGGA
>CAYMWZ010000244.1:0-4891 GCA_964394385.1 uncultured Nitrospinaceae bacterium
CCCGAAGGCTACACCGCCTTCCCCTTATTTACACACCCTTTGAAGGTACCTCCGAGGAGGAGCGGGAGAGGCTTCCCGAGGGGGCTCCGACCGAGTCCTGGGTCCGGAAGCCCGGCTACGACCCGGCGACCCAGGTGGTGCGGTTCCGCGAGGTGCCCCTCAACTGGAACGTCTATCACGAGGCCAAGCTGCCCGAGAACAGGCGCGGCCTCCGGCGCTACGTCGGCGGGGTGTCGGGCGAGCGGGAGGACGAGGGCCCGCCCCCCTCCCTGCCGGACGGGGAGGTGGCCTTCGCCATGGTGGAGTGCAGCAACGGCTGCGGCGCCCCCCTGCACGACCACCCGTGCGAGGAGATCTTCATCCCCCTCGAGGGAAGGTGGGTGGTGTACTGGCTGGACGAGCGGGGGAATCTCGGCCAGGCGGTGCTGGACCCCTGGGACGCCTGCTGGGTGCCCAGCGGGGTCCAGCGCGGCTTCCGCAACGCCTCCCGGCGCGGAGGGAAGCTCCACGTCATCCAGGGGCAGGGGGGCTCGCCGCCGCCGGACTATTTTAAGGACTACTCCTCCCTCAAGGGGTAGGACTCAGCCCTCGAGGAAGATCTGCGCCTCGCGGAAGAGCTGCTCGCGGCACCATTCGTACTGGGCGAAGTGGGTGGCGTCCCCGAGGATGACGTAGCGCTTGCCCCGGCTCCCCGTGAGGGCGCGGAAGAGCCCCCCGGCGTGGGGGTCGCGCGAGCTGCGGTCGTGATCCCCCCGGATGAGGAGGACGGGGCAGCCGATCCGCGAGGCGTCGTAGAGGGGCTTGTTGCGCGCCCGGTCGTAGCTGTCCGCCATGGCCCCGTTCGGCACCCGGACGGCGGGCGGGCGCCGCTTCCGGCCCAGGGGGTCGTAGCGGAGCTGCTCCTTCCACCAGAGCCGTATGGCCCGCTCCTCGCGCCACTTCGCGTGCTTCCCTTTGGGGATGCTCCCGTCCCAGCGCTCCCGTTGGATCTTCTCGGTCACCCAGCGCCAGGCGCCCAGCCGCGGGTTCCAGCGGCCGGGGCGCTCCGGGTCCTCGAACCGGCTGGCCTCTGCCGGGTCGTCGTAGGCGTAGAAGGGGGCGAAGAGGACGAGGCGGCGGATGCGATCTCCGTTTGCGGCGGTGTAGGCGGCGGTCGTGGTCGTTCCCCAGGACCAGCCGAGGAGGTTGAGCCGGTCCAGCCCCCGCCGCTCGCGGATGAAGCGCACGGCCGCCTCGATGTCCCGCAGCGCCGTGAGCCCCCGCGCGGCCGGGGGGCGGCCCTCGGGGGGCTCGGAGAACTCGGGGGGGCGGGTGGAGAGCCCGTAGCCGCGGACCGAGAGGGCGAAGACGTGGAATCCGCGGGAGGCCGCCCAGTCCAGCCAGGAGTGGCCGGGCAGGGGGAGGTCGAAGGCCACGGTGGCCGGCATGCTCTGGCCGTGGACGAGGAGGATCGTCGAGGCCGGCTCGGAGCGGCGCATCCCTCGGGGGCGCTTTTCCCTCAAGTGGAGCTGGATCCCGGGGTCGAGGGCGTCGATGAAGTGGTCTTCCCGCTCGATGGTTCGGGGAGGCATGCGGGGGCGGCTCCTTGTCTCGGAGGAAGAAGAAGACGACGCCGGCAATTTTGGCAAAAATCGGCTTCTCCTCATAGGGGCGGGCCCCCCTTGAGGGGCCGGGAAGGTCGGGGCTATAGTTTCCCCGACCCGTTTTCGCTCCCGCCCCGGACGCGCCATGTACGGCACCGAGCGCCGCTTGATGAGGCAGGGCCGGCGGACCGTCGCCGGAGTGGACGAGGCGGGGCGCGGCCCCCTGGCCGGGCCCGTGGTGGCGGCGGCGGTGGTGCTGGATCCCGGGGATCCCATCGCGGGCCTCGCCGACAGCAAGGCCCTCTCCCGCCTCCGGCGCGAGGGGCTCTTTGACGAAATCCTCCGGCGCGCCCGGGCGGTGGCCGTGGCGGCGGCGGGGCCGCGCGAGATCGAGCGGACGAACATCCTCGCCGCCTCGCTGCGCGCCATGGCCTGCGCGGCGGGGCGCCTTCCCCTCTCGTTGGATCATCTTCTGGTGGACGGGAACCGGCCCATCCCCTTCGATGCGCCGCAGACCCCCGTGGTCTCGGGGGACGCCCTGTGCGCCTCCATCGCGGCTGCGAGCATCGTGGCGAAGGTGCTCCGCGACCGTCTCATGGAGCGCATGGACCGCCGCTTCCCCCAGTACGGCTTCGGCCGCCACAAGGGATACCCCACGCGGGAGCATCTTGAGGCCCTCAGGGCGCATGGGCCGTGCTCCCTTCACCGGCGCACCTTCCGCGGCGTTCGAGCGCCCGGGCGGGGCTGAGGGGAGGGGCCGTTTGTCCAGGGCGGAGGGCGGGCGGGGCGAGGAGGCCGCCTGCAAGCTGCTGCGGCGCAGCGGATACCGGATCTTGGAGCGCAACTACCGCGGCCCGCGCTACGAGGTGGACATCATCGCCCAAGAGGGCGCGGTTCTCGCCTTCGTCGAGGTGAAGACGCGCATGCCGGGGGAGGAGGAAAGCGGCCTCTTGGCCGTCGGCCACGAGAAGCGCCGCCGCATCGGCCGGGCCGCCGAGCACTATCTGCTCACCCACCCGGAGGCGCGGGAGGCCCCATGCCGCTTCGACGTGGTGCTCGTCGAGGCTACCCCGGGCGGCAGGCCTCGGGCGAAGCAGCTGATGCGGGACGCCTTCCGCTAGCGGGCGGGGGCGGCGGGCGCGGCGCGGCCGACGATGGCTTTGCGCAGCGTGCCGTGGACATCGCCGAAGAAGATGACGTCCTCAACGGTGGCGGCCACGGGGATGAGGTTCGGGTCGAGCCAGAGCCGCACCTCGCCCGTCGTTTGCCCGAACAGCTCCTTGGGGACCTTGACCAGCGCCAGGAGGCCCTTCTCTTCGACGCGATCGAAGGCTCGGCGGTATCTCCGTTCCGTCTCGGCGTCCGCGATGCGGATGTCGAAGTTGCGGACGAACTCCTTGTCGTAGTCCTCCTTCAGCTCCCGGGTGGTCTGGTAGGCGGGAAGGGTCGTCACGGTGAGGAATCTCCCCCGTGTCAAGGGACCGAAGGCGCCGATCCGCAGGTTGAAGAAGGCCGACAGGAGATCCTCGTAGATGACCCCCTCCGGGATGCGCTCGGTGCCCTTGTCCTGGATCTCGCCGTTCCCCCGCGTCTCCCAGCGGATTTGGCCCTTTTGGCCGTCGATGACGGTCCTGCTCTGGGTGATGTTCAAGCCCCGGTAGACCGTCTTGGAGTAGACCCGGCTCAGGAGCCGGCGCTTGGCGGGGTCGTACTCCATCTCGCTGATGTAGTGGTTCTTGCGGTAGGCAGTGAGGAAGCCGATGAAGCCTTTGGTCTCGGCGACCAGCTCCGCCCGGTAGCGCCGCTCGCCGAGGCGCCGGAGGATCAGGGTGCCCTCGGCGGCCTGCCTGAACCACAGGAAATGGATGTCGTAGACGAATTCCTCCTCCTGGAGGGAGGGGGCTTGGCCCGCGGGGGGGGAGGCGGCGAGAAGGAAAAACGCGGCGAGAAGGGCGCCCCATCCCCCCGCGAGGGCGCGGCGGGGCCGTGCGGGGATGGGGCAGGAGGCCAGCCTTCCGGAAGGGCGGAGTTCCATGGGTCGGCGCGCGGGAGGCGGGCTCAGCGGAAGATCTCGGATTCGTCCATCGAGTCCACGATGTAGAGCAGCGGGTGGTCCTTGAGAGGGATGAGGCGCTCGTCCATGATCTCGTTCCCGTCGCCGTCGAAGATGAGCTGAATCACGGGCCGCAGGGGCTGGCCGGGTACGGTCTGGGCGACGCGCCCGATGGCGTTCGAGTTCAGGCGGACGAAGCTGTTCAGCGAGAAGACCGAGAGCTCCTCCAGCATGGCCTTGAGGAGCCGGTGGTGGAAGGAGGCCTTCTGCGTCTGGATGATCTCCTGCACTGCCTTGTGGGGAAGCAGGCGGTTCCTGTGGGGGCGGTTGTGGGTGAGGGCCTCGTAGGTGTCGGCGAGGCCGATCACCTTCGCGTACTCGGAAATCTCGTTGCCCTGCAGTCCCTGCGGATAGCCCCGGCCGTCCTCGCGCTCATGCTCGTGGTAGATCGCCTCGGCGAGCCAGCGGAAGGGCTCGCCGAAGTTCTCCATGATGATCCGCATGCCGATCTCGGGGTGCTTCTGGACCTCGGCGAGTTCATGGGGGGAGAGCTTCCCCTCCTTGTGGCGGATTTTCTGGGGGACGCGGCACATGCCGATGTCGTGAATCATGGAAGCGACCCCCAGGCGGACCTGCCGCTCGGGAGACCACTTCAGCCCGCGGCTCAGCTTCAGGGCGTAGATGGCGTGGTTGAACAGGTGGATGGCCATAGAGTTTTCGGTGTCCTTGATGCTCACCGCCAGGGAGTAGAGCTGCTCGATGGCGTCGGGCGTCTCGAGAATGTCGAAGAGAAAATCCTCGGCATCTTCCAGGCCGAAGCGGGAGCCTTTGGCGCCCGCCTGCAGGGCGCCGCCGATGTAATCGAGAGCCCGTTTGCGGACCTTTCTGAAGGGATTCTCCGCCCGCGCCCGCGAGGAGGCGGCCGGAGAGGAGGAGAGATCCTCGTCCCTCCTTGCGCCGGGCTCCGGCCCCCGGAGAACCGATCCGCGCTCCCTCAGCCGCGAGATCGGCGGGGGGGGAGGAGAGGCGGAGGGCGGCGCGGCGCCCCCCTGCGCGTGGTCGGGGAGATCCGGGGGAGGGGCGGGGGTCTCCTCCTCGGGAGACACCTCCGGCTCTCCTTCCGCCCCGGACGCGGCGGGCAGCTCGGGCGGCTCGAGGGCGGTCTCCTCCTCCTCCGCGGCCGGGCGGGCCCGGGGGGCCTGGCGGGGCTGGCCGCCGGCTTGGAGCTTGCGGAACTCGGCCACCTGGCTCAGGC
>CAYMWZ010000245.1:0-4888 GCA_964394385.1 uncultured Nitrospinaceae bacterium
ACAAGCTGCGCACCCTCCAGCTACTCGCCCGGCACGGACTCCCCGTCCCCCGGACGGCCTTCGCCCCCGATCCCGCCCGCCTCGCCGGGGCCCTGCGGGCCGTGGGCGGGGCACCCGCCGTCTTGAAGCTCCCCCGCGGCACTCAGGGGCGGGGGGTCCTCCTCGCCCAAGACGCGGAGTCGGCCCAGTCCATCGCGGAGGTGATGTGGAGCCTTCAGCGGGACGTGCTTGTCCAGGAGTACGTGCAGGGGGCGCAGAGGGGGGACCTGCGCCTCCTCGTGATCGGCGGGGAGGTCGCCGGGGCGGTGCGCCGACGCGCCCCGCGGGGGGAGTTCCGCTCCAACCTCCACCAGGGAGGATCCGTCCGGCGGGCGCGGGTCACCCGGGAGGCGGCCACCCTCGCCCGGAGGGCCGCCGGCCTGTGCGGGCTGGAGATCGCGGGGGTGGACCTCCTGGAGTCGGATCGGGGCCTGTTGGTTCTAGAGGTGAACGCAGCCCCCGGCTTCGAGGGGATCGAGCGTGCGGGCGGAGAGGACATCGCCTCCCGCATCGTCTCCTATCTCGAGGCGCGCCACCGCGCTTGGGCGGCGGGATCGCCCAGCGTTTGCGGGCCTGTGGAGGCAAACCTATAATCGCGATCCGGCAGAAGCCGGTTCCTCATTGATCGGGCGGAGAAGCCATCCGATGACCGATATCGACGCCATCTGTGCCAGGGCCCGCGAGGCCGCCCTCGCCATGGCCCCCCTCCCGGGGGAGGATCGGGCCGCCGCCTTGTCCGCCATGGCGGAATCCCTGGAGTCCGCCTCGGAGGAAATTCTCGGGGCGAACGCCGAGGATGTCGGTGCCTCCGAAGTCCAGGTGGCGCGGGGGGAGATGTCCCGGCCCCTCTTGAAGCGCCTGGAGCTCGATGAGGGCAAGGTGCGCGAGATGGCCGAGGGTGTGCGCGCAGTGGCCGCCCTCCCCGACCCCCTGGGCCGGGTGGGCTACGCCGTGCTCTTGGACGAGGGGTTGCGCCTGAGGCGCGTCTCCTGCCCCATCGGGGTCGTCGCCGCCGTCTTCGAGTCGCGTCCCGACGCCCTGGTCCAGATCGCCTCCCTTTGCCTCAAGTCGGGGAATGCCTCCATTCTCAAGGGGGGGCGCGAGGCGGCCTGCACCAACCGCCTCCTGGCCGGGATCTTGAGCCGCGCCGCCTCGGGCCGGGGAAAGGTGCCCCCGGCGGCCTTGCAGCTCGTGGAGGCCCGCGAGGACGTCCTGGCCCTCCTCTCGCGCCACGACGCCATCGATCTCATCGTCCCCCGGGGGAGCAACGAGTTCGTCCGCTACGTCAAGGAGCACTCCCGGATCCCCGTCCTGGGCCATGCCGACGGCATTTGCCACCTCTACGTGGACCGGGCGGCGGAGATGGAGATGGCGGTTGCCCTGGCGTTGGACGCGAAGACCCAGTACCCCGCCGTGTGCAACGCGGTGGAGACGCTCCTCGTCCACAAGGACGCGGCGCCGACCTATCTGCCGCGGGCGGCCGAGGCCCTCCGTGCGCGCGGGGTGGAGCTCCGGGGCTGCGAGCGGACGCGGGCGATCCTCCGGGACGCCGCGCCCGCCTCGGAGGAGGACTGGCGGACCGAATACCTCGACCTCATCCTCTCGGTGCGGGTGGTGGAGAGCCTGGAGGAGGCCGTCGCGCACATCAACCGGTACGGCTCGCGCCACACCGAGGCCATCGTGACCTCGGACGAAGGGGCCGCGAGGGCCTTCCTCGCGCGGGTGGACGCGGCGAGCGTGATGTGGAACGCCTCGACCCGCTTCGCCGACGGCTACCGCTATGGCCTGGGCGCCGAGGTGGGCATCTCGACGGACAAGGTTCACGCCCGCGGGCCTGTGGGGCTGGAGGGGCTGGTGACCTACAAATATCAGCTCGCGGGCGAGGGCCATTGCGTCTCCGAGTACTCGGGCGAGGGCGCCCGCCCCTTCCTGCACCGCTCCCTGCCCCTGGATGGGGAGACAGCCTGAGGGCGGTCCCTGGCCGCGGGAGCCCCGGCGCGGACCCTCCCCTCCGGCGAGAGGGGCGCTCGCCCCATCCTGCCTTTCCTTTGTTCTGCCTCCTCGCCCCCTTGGAAAAAAATCCTCGATCGAAATACAGTAGGGCGATCGCTCCGCCCTCGGCCTTTGTGCGCGAGTTCCAGATTCCATCGGAGAAGGCGATGACGATATTCCCCAAAGGGGCGCGAAAGAAGGCAGGCCTCGTCCCCGGCACCCTCGTCCAGACGGCGGAGAAGAAGACCGAGAAGACCACCATCACCATCCTGGACTACGACCGGGAGTCGTTCCGGGAACGGGTGGCGGCGGGGCCGGAGGAGTGCCGCGCCTTCAGGGACACGCCCGCCGTGACCTGGATCAACGTCGAGGGCCTCCACGAGCTCGAGGTGACGCGGCAGATGGGGGAGATCTTCCAGATCCACCCCCTCGTCCTCGAAGACATCCTCCACACCGACCAGAGGCCCAAGATGGAGGACTACGAGGACTATGTGTACGTCGTCCTCAAGCTGCTGATGTACGACGAGCAGAAAGAGGGGATCTTGGCCGACCAGATCAGCTTGATCCTGGGCAAGAATTTCGTCCTGACCTTCGAGGAGAAGGAGCGCGGCATTCTCGAACAGGTCCGCAAGCGCATCCGCGAGGGGAGGGGGCGGCTCCGGGGCCGTGGGGCGGATTATCTCTTCTACTCCCTGCTCGACGTCATCGTGGACAGCTATTTCGTCGTCCTGGAGCACATGGGCGAGGACGTCGAGAAGCTGGAGGAGGACGTCATGAACGGCCCCCAGCCGAACGTGCTCCGCCGGATCTTCGACGCGCGGACGAACATGCTGGTGGTGCGGCGGGCGGTCTGGCCGCTTCGCGACCTGACGAACATCCTGGTGCGGGAGGAGATCCCGCTGATCGGGCAGGAGGTGGACGTGTACCTGCGGGACGTGTACGACCACGCCGTCCAGATCATCGAGACCGTCGAGGTGTCGCGCGACATGGTCCAGAACATGGCGGACATGTACCTTTCGGTGGTCAACAACCGCATGAACGAGGTCATGAAGATCCTGACCGTCATCGCCACCATTTTCATCCCCCTGACCTTCCTCGCGAGCATCTACGGGATGAACTTCAAGCACATGCCCGAGCTCGAGTGGCCGTGGGCGTACTTCGCCGTCCTGGGGGTGATGGCCGCGCTGGGGTTCTCCATGCTCGGCTACTTCAGGTGGAAGAAGTGGTTCTAGGGGGCGGGGCCGCGCCTCCGCCCCGGCGTGTTCCTTCCGGCTGATCCTCTGAAGACAGGAGGAGAAGGCAATGACCGACCAAGGCTTGATGGGTGTTGACTGGGAAGAGCGGATCGACTTCGGCCGCCTGAGGCGCGAGCGCCTCCAGAAGGCCAAGGACGCCCTCGCGCGTTCGGACGTGGACGTGCTTTTCGTCTTCCGAACGGAGGACTGCCGCTACCTCACGAGCTTCCGCTCCCACCTGCACCCGGCCGCCTCCCTGGGCATGGCGGTGTCCGTGCTGGCGAAAGGAGGGGAGCCCTACGCGGGGGAGCCGGGGGTGGGCGGCTTTTGGCTGGAGAACAACCTCGTCGTCACCGCGAACGGGCCCGACGTCTATACGCCGTATCCTTACGACGGGCGGCTCGTGACCAAGGTCCACCCCTTGGACACCACGACGGGGCGCACGCGTTAGGGGACTCACCCCCCGCTGCGCTCGGCTGCCCGGGCGGCGGCGAGGAAGGCGAGGAGGCCGAGGATCGCGGTCACGAGGAGGGAGGGCCCGAGGGCGGGAAGGTCCAGAACGGCCTCGGGATGGTTCAGGTAGAGGGTGCGGCGCAGCGCCGCCACGCCGTAGGTCAGGGGGTTGACCCGCATGAGGAAGGCGAGGAGGGGGTGCGCCCCTGCGGCGGGGAAGACGGCCCCGGAGAGCAGCCACAGGGGGATGAACACCAGGTTCATGATGGAGTGGAACCCCTGGGTGGATTCGATCCGCCAGGCGAAGGAAAGCCCCAGGCTCGTCAGGGCGAAACCCAGGAGCCCCATCACGATCACCGCCGACGCCGCCCCCGCCGCGGAGAGCGGGACGCCGGCCAGGGGCGCCGCCAAGAGGAGAAGCACTCCCTGGAGGAGGGCGAGGGTGGTCCCCCCCAGGGCCTGGCCCAGCACGATCGCCGGGCGCGGCACCGGAGCGGCGAGCACCCCCTGGAGGAAGCGCTGCTTTCGGTCGTCCACCACGCTGAAGGTGGAGAAGATCGCCGTGAAGAGGACCACCATGGCGAGGATGCCCGGGTAGAAGTATTCGAGATACCCTTCCTGCGCGCCCGGGTGCCGGAAGGAGCGGCCGAACCCGCTTCCCAGCAGGACCCAGAACAGGACGGGCTGGCCGAAGGCCCCCACGATGCGGCTCCGCTGGCGCAGGAAGCGCACGATCTCACGTTGCCAAAGCGTTCCGGCCGTGAGGAGGAAGGCGCTCACGGGGCGCTCCCCTCCTCCGCGGGCGCGAAGCGGCGCCCGGTCTTGTGGACGAAGACGTCCTCCAGGGTGGGCCGGCCGAGGGTGATGGATTTCACCTCGCCGGGGAAGGCTTCGATCACCGGGGAGATGAAGGCGTGGGCCCGGGGCAACTCGACCCGCAGGGCCCCGTCCAAGACCAGGGCCTCCCACCCGAAGCGGGCGCGCAACTTCTCTCGTAGGGCGGAGGGATCCTCCGCCTGGATCATGAGCACCTCGCCTCCCACGCTTCTCCTCAGCTCCTCCGGCCTCCCCAGCGCCACCAGCCGGCCTTCGTGAAGGATCCCCACGCGGTCGCAGCGCTCGGCCTCCTCCATGAAGTGGGTCGTCAGCACGATCGTCTTGCCCGCCTG
>CAYMWZ010000246.1:0-4881 GCA_964394385.1 uncultured Nitrospinaceae bacterium
GCACGGTGGGCGCCGGCGTGGTCACCGAGGTGGTCGAGTAGAGGCGTCAGGCGGCGAGTTGCGCAGGCCAGTGGCTCAATTGGTAGAGCACCGGACTCCAAATCCGGCGGTTGGGGGTTCAAGTCCCTCCTGGCCTGCCAGTCCTTTTTCTCCCCGATCCGGGTTGGGCGGACGATGACGGCGAAGGTGCTCGATTGGTTCCGGCAGGCCCGCACGTTCTTGCAGGACGTGCAGGGCGAGGCGCGGCGGGTGACGTGGCTCAACCTGCGGCAGACGGCCGCCCAGACCGTCGTGGCGCTCATCTTCATCTTCATCGTGGCGGCATACCTCGGCGTGGTGGATCTGGCGCTTTCCCGCTTCATCAATTACTTCTTGAAGTTTGGGCTCTGAGCGGAGACCGGGTATGGAGAAGCAGTGGTACGTGGTGCACACCTACTCGGGGTTCGAGAACAAGGTGAAGCTCAGCATCATGGAGCAGTTCCGCAGCACCGGCCTGGTGGAGAGGCTGGGCGAGATCGTCGTCCCGACGGAGCAGGTCGTCGAGGTCAAGGGGGGGAAGAAGCGCACCACCTCGCGCAAGTTCTTTCCCGGCTACATCCTGATCGAGATGGAGTGCGATGAGCAGACTTGGTACCTCGTCAAGAATACGCCCAAGGTGACGGGCTTCCTCGGCGGCAACACGCCCACCCCGCTCACCGACGCGGAGGTTCAGACCGTCGTCAAGCAGATGCGGGGCGAGGTCGAGAAGCCCAAGCCCAAGGTGGAGTTCGAGAAGGGGGAGAACATCCGCGTCGTCGACGGCCCCTTCATCAACTTCACGGGCGTCATCGACGAGGTTCACCCCGAGCGGGGCAAGCTCAAGGTGATGGTCAGCATCTTCGGTCGCACGACGCCGGTCGAGCTCGAAATGCTGCAGGTGGAGAAGGTCTAGGCGTCCGGCCGCACCGGCGAGGAGAAGAGGAAGGAGATGGCGAGCAAGAGAGAAGTCGTTGCCAAGGTCAAGCTGCAGATTCCGGCCGGCCAGGCGAACCCGGCTCCCCCGGTGGGGCCCGCCCTGGGCCAGCACGGGGTCAACATCATGGAGTTTTGCAAGTCCTTCAACGCCCAGACCCAGGGGCAGGAAGGGACCATCATTCCGGTGGAGATCTCCATCTTCGGAGACCGCAGCTTCACCTTCATTATGAAGAGCCCGCCCGCCTCGGTTCTCCTTAAGAAGGCGGCGGGGCTGGCCAAGGGGTCGGGCGAGGCGGGTCGCGCCTTCGTCGGGTCGGTGACCCGCAAGCAGCTAGAGGAGATCGCCGAGATCAAGAAAAACGACCTCAACTGCGCCGACCGCGAGGCCGCGGTCCGCATCATCGAGGGTACCGCGCGCAGCATGGGCATCGAGGTGAAGGGCTGAGTGGGAGGCGTCCCGGCCACCGGGGCGCCGCGAGGACCACGAGGAGGAGCAGGCATGTCCAACACAGGAAAGAGATTCCGGAACGCCCTGAAGGCCGTGGACCGGGGCCGGCGGTATCCCCTGGATGAAGCCGTCGGCTTGATCAAGGAGATGGCCACGGCCAAGTTCGACGAGACCGTCGAGATCGCCGTGAAGTTGGGGGTGGACCCCCGGCACGCCGAGCAGATGGTGCGCGGCAGCGTCGTTCTCCCGAACGGCCTCGGAAGGAGCGAACGGGTGGTGGCCTTCGCCAAAGGGGAGAAGGTGCGCGAGGCGAAGGAGGCCGGTGCCGACTTCGTCGGGGCTGAAGACCTGGTGGAGAAGATCCAGGGCGGGTGGCTCGAGTTCGAGCGCGTGGTCGCCGCCCCAGACGTCATGGGCGTAGTGGGGAAGCTGGGGCGCATTCTGGGGCCCCGCGGGCTGATGCCCAACCCCAAGTCGGGCACGGTCTCCTTCGACATGGCTCGCATGATCAAGGAGATCAAGGCGGGCAAGGTGGAGTACCGCGTGGACAAGGCGGGCATCGTCCACGCGCCGGCGGGGAAGGCGAGCTTCGAGGCCAAGGCCCTGGCCGAGAACATCTCGGCCATCGTGGAGGCCCTGGTTCGGGCGAAGCCCGCCTCCAGCAAGGGCGTCTACTTTCATGGCTTGACCGTCTCCAGCACCATGGGACCTGGGGTCAAGGTGGACCATCAGGCCCTTCTCACTGCGTTCAAGTAGGGGAGGCGTACGATGTCCACCAAGACGGCGAAGAAGAAGGGAAGGCTGGCCGAGGGGAAGGAGCCCCGCGCCGACAAGGTCGCCAAGGTGCAGGTGCTGAGGGATCGCTTGTCCCGGACCTCCTCGGTCGTCCTGTTCGACTATCGGGGGCTCAACGTCGCCCAGATGACGGACCTGAGGCGGCGCACCCGCCAGGCCGGTGTCGACCTCTCGGTGGTGAAGAACACCCTCCTCCGGCGGGCGGTGGAGGGGACCCCCTTCGAAGTGGTGGGTGAGCGGTGCACCGGACCGGTCTCCATCGCCACGGCCACGGGGGATCCGGCGACCCCGGCGAAGGTCCTGAAAAGCTTCCTCAAAGAGGTTTCGGTGGGCCAAATTACGGGGGGGGTGCTGGACGGGAGATTCCTGGAAACCCGCGAAATTGAGGCACTTGCGGACTTGCCCTCCCGGGAGGTGCTCCTGAGCCGCTTCCTGGCGACGCTCCAGGCTCCCGTGGCGGGGCTGCCGAGGCTGCTGAACGCCCTGATCACCCGGCCTCTTTATCTCCTCCAGGCCATTGCCAAAGAGAAGGAAAAAGTGTAAGAATGCTTGTTTGCCCTGAATAGGGGTTCCGACCGATTTTCATTCAACGTTGGGTGGCTCCGATGGGCCGGAGAGAAACCCGAACGTGGAGAAAGGGCTGAATGGTGGCGACCAAAGAAGAGGTGATTTCCTTCATCGAGAACATGACGGTGCTCGAGCTCAACAACTTCGTGAAGGAGCTCGAGGAGAAGTTCGGCGTATCCGCGGCTGCGCCTGTGATGATGGCGGGCGCCGTCCCAGCCGCAGGCGCCGGGGCGGCGGTGGCCGAGGAGAAGACCGAATTCGGGGTCATCCTCAAAGCCCCTGGGGCGGAGAAGATCAAGGTGATCAAGGTCGTCCGCGAGCTCACCAGCCTGGGCCTCAAGGAGGCGAAGGAGCTGGCCGAGGGCGCTCCCAAGCCGGTGCGCGAGGGCGTCTCCAAGGAGGAGGCCGAGGCCGCGGCGGCGAAGCTCAAGGAGGTCGGCGCGGAGGTCGAAATCGCATAGGGCTCACCCGGGAGTGCTGATCCACATGCCCGCGCCCGGAGCGGCGAGGCTCCTGGCGCAACGTTGGAATCGCCCTCTTGAGAGGTGAGCTATCATGACCATCACGAACGGAAAAAACGACCGACGCCTCCGCGAGGATTTTGCCAAGATCCCCGCGGCGATCGATATCCCTAACCTCATCGACATCCAGCTCTCCTCCTACGAGCGGTTTCTCCAGTGGGAGGTGAAGCCCTCCGAGCGCCGTCCGGACGAGGGTCTCGAGGGGGTCTTCCGGAGCGTTTTCCCCATCACCGATTCGGCCGAGACGCTCGTCCTGGAGTATCTCGGCTACGAGATCGGCATCTGGGAGAGCGGGGGGACCGAGTTCACGGGCCTGGGGGGGCCTGGGATCCTCGACGAGAAGGGCAACGAGGTTTTTTGCCGCCAGAAGCATGAGGCGGATGAGTGCCGCCAGCGGGGGATGACTTACGTCGCCCCCCTGCGGGTGCTGCTTCGCCTGACCACCTACGAAAAAGACGAACTGACGAAGGAGCGCCGCGTCAAGGAGGTGAAGGAGCAGAAGGTCTACCTCGGCGAGATCCCCCTCATGACCGAGAACGGGACCTTCATCATCAACGGCACCGAGCGCGTCGTGGTGAGCCAGATGCACCGCTCGCCCGGGGCCTTCTTCAGCGCCGACAAGAGCAAGCCCTCCGCCAAGTCGGCCTACACGGCCCGCCTCATCCCCTACCGGGGAAGCTGGCTGGACTTCGAGTTCGACAGCAAGGACCTCCTCTATGTCCGCATCGACCGGCGGCGCAAGCTCCCGGTCACGGTGCTCCTCCGGGCCTTCGGCCTCTCGAAGGATGACATCCTCAACTCCTTCTATCAGAGCGAGGACATCCTCTACGACCCCAAGCGCAACGTCTTCTACAAGAAGATCTCCGAGCTCATGGTCAACCAGCGGCTCTTCGAGGACATCCTCCTGCCGAAGACCGGCGAGCTCGTCCTCAAGGCGGGGCGCAAGTTCACCCGGGCGGCGCTGCGGAAGATGCAGGCCGCCGGGATGGAGACCCTGGACCTCAAGGATGAGGAGGTGGTGGGGGGCATCATCGCCCAGCCCATCCCCGACCCCGGGACGGGGGAGGCGCTCTTCGACACGAACCAGGAGATCACGGCCGAGGTGCTCTCCAACCTGCGCGAGAGGAAGGTGCCCCGCGTCCCCCTCCTTTACGTCTCCGGTGTCGGCACCGACCGGACCATCCGGGACACCCTGACTGGGGACAAGTGCGAGTTGTCCGAGGATGCCCTCGTCGAAATCTACAAGCGCCTGCGCCCGGGCGACCCGCCCACGAAGGAGACCGCCCGGACCCTTTTTGAGAACCTCTTCTTCAACCCCAAGCGCTACGATCTTTCCCGGATCGGGCGCCTCAAGCTCAACACCAAGCTGGGCCTGAACCTCCCCCTCGACCAGCGGACCCTCACGGTGGACGACGTCATCGCCGTCGTGCGCTACCTGATCGAGCTCCGCCACGGCCAGGGCACCGTGGACGACATCGACCATCTGGGCAACCGCAGGGTCCGCTCGGTGGGCGAGCTCCTGGAGAGCCAGTTCCGGGTGGGGCTCGTGCGGATGGAGCGCGCCATACGGGAGCGGCTGAGCATCCAGGACACCGA
>CAYMWZ010000247.1:0-4876 GCA_964394385.1 uncultured Nitrospinaceae bacterium
CTTTTCCGCTTCGCGGCGCGTGCGGGCCGCGATGTCCGCCGGCGATTCGTGGTCGAGCACCTCGCGCGACTTTCGACCTGCGACACGGGCAAAGTCCGACAAAGGTGCCGCGAGCGCCTCGGCGGGACCTCCGAAGGTCTCCACCAGGCGTTGAATGCGCTCGGGCGTCACGCCGGGGAGGATCTGGAGCACAAGCCACGCGTCCGAGGGACCGCACGCGCTCCGTCCCCTTGCCCGAATCTGATCCATCAATCTTTCCATCATGGCACCTCAAAATGCCGGGGGGGCTTCCGCCCACGGTTTTCCCCGGCGAAGGCCGGCCCTTGCTTCCATACCATGGGGTGTGTGTCCCGTGTCAAGGCGGCGAAAGGAGAACCAGGATTCGCGCCCCGGGGAAAGCGGCGAGCGGCGGGCGCGCAAGTAGCGCGATACCTCCTCGGAGGAATCACCTGCGCAGGTTGTTTCCGGAGAGATTGAGGGTGCGGAGCTGTCCTTTCGCCTTCTCGGTCAGAGGATGCTGAGGGAATTGCTCGATCAACTTCTCGAACTCCAAGGCCGCCTGGCGGGGATCCTTTATTTGCAGGAAAGTGACGCCCCGTTTGAAGAGGGCGTCTGGCACCTTATGGCTCTTGGGGTAGCGTTGGACGACCTTCTGGAGCTCCTCCAGGGCGGAACGGAACTCCCCGAGGTCGTAGTGACTCTCTCCGAGCCAGTATTGCGCGTTGGCCGCCAGCCGGTTGGCCGGGTATCGCTCCAAAAACTCGCGGAAGTGGAGGATGGCTTCTTTGCTCCTCTTCTCCCGGGCGGCGCGATACGCCCGGTTGTAGGCTTGCTCCGGAGGGAGAGCCATGGATTGCTCCCCGCCGGAAGGAGGCCGCCGCTCCTCTTTCGCGGGGGCCTCCTTCGTTTGGGGGGGGGCCGTCGCCTGGGGTCTGGGGGCGGGGGAAGGCGCAGGGGTCAGCTTCGGGGCGAGGAGTTCCCGCCGCAGCCGATCCAACTGATCTTCCAGCTTGTTTTGTTGATTCTGGAGCTGCCGGACCATGTTGGCCAGGGTCTTGAGTTGCTGAGCGAATTGAGACATTTGGACTTCGAGGCGGGCGCTCTGCTCCTGGGCGGCCACGATTTGTCGGCGGAGGTGGACCTGCTCTTCCGGAGGGAGACCGGAGGGAGCGCTCTCTCCGGCCCTCTGCGGGGCAGCGGCGCAGGCGCTCACGCCGAGCAGAAGGAGAAAACTCCAAATGGTTTGCCGCATGCCAAGTTCCCTCAAGTCAGGGAATGAGCAGAGCCTAAGGGCGGCGGGGGCGGGTGTCAACAGGCGGGGCGAAGAGTCAGACGGGAATGACTTCAAAGCCCTCCAGGTGGAGCTCAGGATCCGCCTTGATGACGAGTTGGATGCCGAGGCGGCGTTCGAGTTCGTCGACATGTCGGCGTTCGTCCTCGAGCAGCCGGTCGACCACGTTCGGATGCACGTTGACCATGAATTTGCGGTTCTCCCTGTGGAACCGGTACACCCTCTGGACCTCGCGGAGGGCTTCGTAGCTGACGGTCGTGGCGGATTTGACCCGGCCGCGCCCTTCACAATAGGGGCAGGAGTCGGAGAGGACGCGCTGGAGGCTGTCGCGGACGCGCTTGCGCGTCATTTCGACGAGGCCCAGTTCGCTGATCTTCAGGATGTTTGTCCGGGAGCGGTCCTTTCGGAGTTCTCCCTTGAAGGCGTTGAAGATCTTCTCCTTGTTTTCGTCCCGTTCCATGTCGATGAAGTCGACGATGATGATGCCGCCCAAGTTCCGCAGCCGGAGCTGAGCCACGATCTCTCGCACCGCTTCGAGGTTTGTTTGCACGATTGTTTCTTCGGGATTGCGCTTTCCCACGAAGCGCCCGGTGTTCACGTCGATGGTGGTGAGGGCTTCGGTCTGGTCGATCACGATGTAGCCTCCGCTGCGCAGCCAGACCCGTTGCCCGAGGGCACGCTCGATCTCCAGCTCGATACCATAGTGGTCGAAGATGGGCTCATCGCCCGTGTAATGGTGAAGCCGCGGAACCAAGTGCGGGTAATAGCTCTCCAGGAAGGCATGGCAACGGGCAAACTCCTCTTGGTCGTCGATGATCATGCGATCGATGGAGGAGTTGAAAAGATCCCGCACGGTCCGCTGGATGAGGGTGAGATTGTGGTGGACCTGGGAGGGAGCGGACGCGCGTTCATTGCGCAGGAGGATGTCGTCCCAGAGCGCGTGGAGAAACTGGATGTTCGCCTCGATGTCCTCGCCGGGCATGTTTTCGCTCGCCGTCCGGACGATGTAGCCTGCGCCGGGCTGGCGATTTTTGCGGACAAGTTTTCTCAGACGGCGGCGCTCGTCCTCGTCCTCGATCCGCCGGCTGATGCCGATCTGGTTGATGGTGGGCATGTAGACGACATAGCGGCCGGGGAGGGTGATGTAGCTGGTCAGGCGGGAACCCTTGGTCCCGAGCGGCTCTTTGCTGACCTGGACAATGACCTGTTGCCCTTCCTTGAGGAGATCTTCGATGTGCCGCTCTTTATCCCACCGTCTGGTGCGGCGGTCGTTCCTCGGGCGGGGCAGGCCGTTTCGGTCTTCTTCTTCTTCGCCTCCGTCGAAGTCGAGGTCGTCTTCCTCTTCTGCGACCTCCTCGGCGGCGAGCCTTTGATAGTTCTCGATGGATTCGATGGTGTCGACATCATTGACGTAGAGGAAGCCGGCCTTGTCGAGGCCGATGTCCACGAAGGCGGCCTGCATCCCCGGGAGGACCTTCGTGACCCGCCCCTTGTAGATGTTGCCAACGATGCTCTTCTCGCTCTCCCTCTCGATGTAGACCTCGGCCGCAGCGCCATTTTCGATAAGAGCCACCCGAGTTTCGTAGGGATCGGCGTTGACGATGATCTCAGAGGACATGGGCCGTGGGATGAACGCTTCCCGCTTTCCAGCGGACAGCGATTTTGCGGACGCGCGCCCGGAGGCAGGCCTCCGGGGAGAGTTCCAGGCAGAAGGCGAGAAGTTCTGAGACCTTCGGCATGGCCCCCTCCACGTGACGAAGGGTGAGGAGAAGGCGCACCGTCGGCCCTTCCTCGGCGACCGCGAACTGGTCGATCGCGGGGCGCGCGTCGAAGTGAATGACTTTTCCCTTCCGCTCCCGGGCGATCTCGATAGAGGAGGAGGCGAGCGCCTTGGCGATCGCGGCCTCGGCGGAGCGTCTGTCCCCGAGGTCTTCGGCGGAAAGGGTGATTTCGTAGATGGACGCATCCAGTGCGTTCGCCACAGATGGCGCGCCAGGGATGATCTCCCATCCGGCCCGCGGTTTGAGCCCTTCGGGGAGCTCCCGCTTGAGCTTGCGGAGAACTTCGCCCGCCCGAAGAGGCCCCGCGGTTTCGAGGAGGGAGATGTCCACCGCCTCGGCGCGGCTCTCCATGCCGACGGGAAGGGCGCGGGAGAAGACGATTTTGGGATGGGGGTTGAACCCCTTGGAGTGCTCCATCCGGAAGCCTGCGCGCTGGACGGCGCGGATGAAGGTGCGCAGCACCTCCAGATGGCTCAAGAAGCGGAGGTCTCCCTTTTTTTCGTAAAGGAGGCGGAACCGCCGGACCGGCAGCTCGGGCTGCTCGGCCGCCAGGCCGGGGTTGTCCTGATCGGCGCCTTCAAATCCCACCGGGACAGGACCTCCTTCGCGCATGGGGGCGCGGCGGCGGTTTTCCCGGAGGGGCGGGCGAGTCGTTCCGCCACCCTCTGGTTTTTTGATCAGGGCGAGCTCAACTGGCTCAGTCGGGGTCAGGTCCACCCCGGGGGCGAGGTCGGACGCCCGGGGGGGGTCGCCCGGACCGAAGGAGGGGCAACCTCTCGAAGCGCTCCCCGCCATGGGGAGCGGGCCTTCCGCCGGCGGCATGGGTTTTTCGTAGTGGTATTTGATCCCCCTGTACTTTTCCAGGATGCCGCACTGGCCGCAGGATTCGTAGCGGCAGTCCCCTACGGTGATCTCGCGGAGAGCCCGCCTCCATTCGGCCAGCTGGTATTCCTTCGTCACGCCGCAGTCGAGGTGGTCCCAGGGGAGGGGCTCGTCGACGGGGATCTCGCGGTAGGCATACCACTCGGGATCCGCTCCGTGGGAGGCAAAGGCGGCCATCCACTTTTCGAAGTCGAAAAACTCCATCCATCCGTCGAATTTGCACCCCGCGTCCACGGCCGTTTCGATGACGTCCGCCAGGCGGCGGTCGCCCTTGGAGAGGATGGCCTCGAAGAAGCTGTGCCTGGGGTCGGACCAGTGCAGGCGGATGCGGCGGTCCGGCACCGAGCGCTTGATAAGATCGAGTTTCGCTGCGATCTCCTGCCGCCGGTTTTGGGGAAACCACTGGAAGGGGGTGTGCGGCTTGGGGACGAAGGTGGAGAGGCTCACGTTGATGAAGCGGAACCGCTCACCCGACTCCCGGGAGCGCATCTGGGCGCAGGCCATGAGCATGTCGGCCATCTGCCGGAGGTCGTCGAGGGTCTCGGTCGGGAGACCCAGCATGAAGTAGAACTTCACGCCGGGCCAGCCGGCGTCGAGGATGTCCTGGAGGTTGCGCCGCAGGTCGGCCTCGGTCAACACCTTGTTGATCACGTTGCGCAGCCGCTCGCTTCCGGCCTCGGGCACCAGCGTGAAGCCCGTCCGGCGGACCCGGGCGATCTGGGCCAAGAGGTCGGGGCTCATGGCCCCCACTCTCAGCGAGGGGAGGGAGATCGAGGTCTGCATGGGGGCGAGGCGCTCCATCAGTCGCGGGACGAGGCCTTTGAGGGGCTGGTAATCGGCGATGCAGAGCGACGAGAGGCTGAGCTCCTCGTAGCCCGTGTTGCGCAGGGACGCTTCGGCGAGTTCAATCACTTTCCAGGGA
>CAYMWZ010000248.1:0-4874 GCA_964394385.1 uncultured Nitrospinaceae bacterium
CGTCCCCGGTCTCGTCCTTGGTCACGATCCAGGGCCCGAGGGGGCCGAAGGAGTCGAGCGCCTTCCCCCGGAACCACTGGTTGTTCCTGACCTGAACGTCCCGCGCCGAGACCTCGTTCATGATGGTGTAGCCGAAGACGTGGTCCATGGCCCGCGCCTTGGGGATGTTGATGCCCTTCCTCCCGATCACGACGACGAGCTCGCACTCGTAGTCGAGCTCCTTCGTGATCGCGTGGTGGACGATCTTCCCCTCCGGGCCGTTGTGGGAGCCGGGCCACTTGCAGAAGTAGACCGGGATCTTGGGGTAGACGCCCACGGGGCGGCCGCGCTTCCGCGCCCCCTCGTCGGCGTGCTTCTTGTAGTTGAGCCCCACGGCGATGACGGGGCGTCTCAACTCGGCCACGGGGGGGAGGAGCCTGACCGAGGCGAGGGGCTTGGGCCTCCCGCCCGTCTTGGGCTTCCGCCTCGCCGCGATCACGGCGCAGGCGTCCCCCGTCCGGGGGACCACGTCCTCCACCCCCCGCTCCGTCAAGACGGCCACGCGGGGGCCGCCCGCCGCCCGGTAGGTCAGAAGTTTCATGTTCCCTCCTGGATGTTTGTAGGGGCGGCCCCCCGTGGGGCCCCCAAGCGGCCTGCCGCTTGGGGTTCCCCGTGGCCGCCCGGGTCCGGGCAGGCGCGGGGGCCTGCCCCTACGGTCCCGATCGTGCAGGACCCCGCCCCCCTCAGCGCGCCGCCTTGCGCACGGCGTCGGCCTGGGCCTTGGCGCCCGCCATCATGAAGTTGAGGTCGCTCCCGCACAGGATGAAGCGCATCCCCTCCCGGACGCGGCGCTCGATCATGGCGGGCTGGTAGGAGCCGCCCATGCCGGCGGTCTTGGCGTGCTTGCGGCAGGCGGCGTTGACCTGCTCGTAGACCTTGTTGACGCGCGGGTGGTCGTGCTGGCCGGGGATGCCCATCCCCGTGCTCAAGTCGTTCGTGCCGATCAGGAGGACGTCGATCCCGGGGACGGCGGCGATGGCGTCGGCGCGCTCCCCCGCCTCGGGGGTCTCGATCATGGCGACGAGGAGCATCTCGCGGTTGATCCCCCCCAAGAGCTCCTCCGGCCCCATGGGCTCGAACCGGCCCTGGGCCAGGCCGCCGCCCGCGCTGCGGCCCCCCTCGGGCGGGAACTTGCAGATGTCCACGAGCTCGCGGGCCTCCTCGGCCGTGTTCACGTGGGGGAGCACGATCCCCTGCGCCCCCGCGTCCAAGACCCGGGTGCTCAGGTGCCCGTCGAGCGAGGCGACCCGGACGAGGGGGGTGATCCCCTGGGTCAGGGCGGCGATGGCGACCTGCTGGCAACTCTCCAGGTCGAAGGGGCCGTGCTCGAGGTCGATGAAGAGCCAGTCGAACCCGCAGGCGCGCATGGCGAGGCCCACCTCGACGGTGCGCGCCATGCGCACCCCCGCGCCCAGCGTCACCTGCCCCTCCCGGCATTTCTTCTTCGTCTCGTTCGCGATGACGGCCAAGGCGCTCTCCTCTCTCGTGGGGGCAGACAAGCGGCCTCCCGCCGGAGGAGGGAGGCCGGGACGGCTCGCCGGAGGCCCCATGCATACTCCAGAAGCGCCGGGGCGGGCAAGGGGAGGTCATGCCTGTGGGGGAGGGGAGGCCTCCGGGGAGGGGTCTTCGGGGCCGGCTTCCGCGTCCTCCTCGTCGTCGATCTCATCCTCTGTGTCGAAATCATCGTCTTCGTCCTCTTCGTCCAACTCGTCCTCCTCCCCGGTCGCTCGCGCTATCGCCCGCTTTTCCTCATCGATCCGCCGCCAGACCTTCATGTTGATGCTGCCCTCCGCCATCATGGCGGTCTTGAGGTAATCCAGTCTCACCCGATCCGACTGCGCCCGTGTGCGCTCCAGGCGGGCGACGATGTTCGAGAGGGCCTCGGGGGAGAGCTTCTCCACCGCGTCGGCCGAGAGATGGGCCACCGCCTCGGCGGCCAGCACGAGGAGCGCTTGGCGGGCCACCTCCCCCGGTTCCTCGCCGAGGGGGGCCGCCGCCCGGTCGAGCAGGCGGTCGGCGAGGAGATTGAGCTTCTCCAGGAGGGCGTAGTAGGCGAGGAGCTTGCGCCGGTGGCGGCTTACGGCGTCCAGGCTGATTTTTTCTCCCGTAAACTCCCGGAACTTGTCGGAAGCCTCCCGGAGCGTGCCCCCGCCGAGGAGCACCTCGTTAACGACCTCCTCCGCCCCCGCGCACTCGATCTTGCTGGGGGGGTGCTTGCGCACCCCCAATGCGTCCACCAGTTGCTTCACCCTGGGGTCCATCCGCCTCCTCCTCCGGCCCCGGCGGCAGGGGGGCCGCTCGGTGCCAAGATAGGCCGGGGGACGGAAAACCCACCTACGGGAGTTGCGCGCAGGTTCGTGGCAGGGGGAGATTTCCCTCCCGCCCCCTCCTGCCCTACAATCGCCCCATCCGGACGGGTTCCGCCGCGCGACCCAACGAGCGAGGTCATTCCATGACGCCCCCCGCCGAGCGGCCCGAGCCCCGCTTCGACTGGTTCATCCCCATCGACGGGGACGGGGAGCACATCGGCACCCTCCGGGCCGAGCGCCCGCCCACCTTCGGCTACCTGAGGGAGGTGGTCGAGGCGGCCGAGGAGTCGGGCTTCTACTCCATGCTCATCCCCACCCGCTTCGCCAACGGCCTCTTCGAGGAGGAGGCCCCCCTGGCCGAGACCTGGACGACGGTGACGGCCCTCGCCGCCGTGAGCCGGAGGATCCGCTTCCTCGTGGCCGTGCGGCCCGGCTTCATCTCGACGGGCCTCTTCGCCCAGATGGCGGCGGCCTTGAGCCAGCTGAGCGGCGGGCGGCTGGACCTGAACGTGGTGCCGGGCGGCATCCAGGGCGAGTTCGAGAAGATGGGGGAGGCGATCGGCCACGAGGCGCGCTACGAGCGGGCCGAGGAGTTCATCGCGGCGCTGCGCAAGCTCTGGGAGGCCCCCCGGCCCGTGACCTTCGAGGGCAAGTTCATCCGCCTCAAGGGCGCCCTCTGCTCGCCGGGGCCGGCGGGGGAGGTGGCGTTCTACCTGGGGGGGGCCTCCGAGGCGGCGCTCGGCCTCGCGGGCCGCCAGTCGGACGTCTACCTCGGCTGGATCTCCCCCCGGGAGGCCACGGCCAAGCACCTGGAGCGCGCCCGCGCCCAGTTCGCCCAGGCGGGGAGGCCCGCCCGCTTCGGCCTGAGGACCCACCTCGTCCTGCGCGGGAGCGAGGATGAGGCCTGGCGGGCGGCGGAGGCTCTCCTCTCCCGGGCCTCGGAGAAGGTGAAGCAGCAGCGCCTGGCCGTCATCGCCGGGACCGCCATGGTGGGCCAGCGGGCCCAGGCCCAGAAGGCGCCCGGCGGCCGCGTGGGGCCCCACCTGTGGAACGGGATCTCGACCGTCCGGGTCAACTGCGGCTCGGCCCTCGTGGGAACGCCGGACCAGGTCGCGGAAGAGATCCTCGGCTACTGGCGCCTGGGGATCGACGAGTTCATCCTCTCGGGCTATCCCCACGTCGAGGAGTGCCGCCGCGCCGCCCGGGACCTGCTCCCCCGCCTGCGGACCCTCATCGAGCGCGAGCGGGCTGCGGCGTAGGGCCCCCGGGTTCCCTCGCGTCCCCGTTGCGGAGGTTGTCCATGCGCGCCGGATGGTACGAGAAGTACGGCCCGGCCCGGGAGGTGATCCGGGTGGGCGAGATCGAGGCCCCCCAGGCGGGGCCGGGCGAGGTGAGGGTGCGCCTCCATGCCTCGGGGGTGAACCCCTCGGACGTCAAGGCCCGCATGGGCTCCAGGGGGCCCATGCGCTGGCCCCGCGTCGTCCCCCACAGCGACGGGGCGGGGGTGATCGATCAGGCGGGCCCGCGGGTGGAGGAGGCCCGCCTCGGCGAGCGCGTGTGGGTGTTCAACGGCCAGTGGGAGCGCCCCCTGGGCACGGCGGCCGAGTACATCGTCCTGCCCGCCTCCCAGGCCGTGCCCCTGCCCGAGGCGATGGGCTTCGAGGAGGGCGCCTGCCTCGGCATCCCGGCCATGACGGCCCACCGGGCCCTCTTCGCCGACGGCCCCATCCGGGATCAGTGGGTGCTCGTGACGGGAGGGGCGGGGGCGGTCGGGTTTTGCGCCGTCCAGCTCGCCAAGTGGGGGGGCGCCTCGGTCATCGCCACGGCGAGCGGGGAGGAGAAGCTCGCCCGCGCCCGGGCGGGGGGCGCCGACCACGCCGTGAACTACCGCGAGGAGGATGCCGCCGCCCGCGTCATGGAGATCACGCGCGGCGAGGGGGTGGACCGGGTGGTCGAGGTGGACTTCGGGGAGAACTTCCCCGTCACCCAGAAGGTGCTCAAGAAGAACGGCACCGTGGCCGGCTACGCCTCCTCGCGCGCCCCCGAGCCGGTCCTCCCCTGGTACCCCCTCATGCAGCGGAACTTCCACCTCCGCATGGTCCACGTCTACTCCATGCCGGAGGAGGCGAAGCGCCAGGCCTGCCGCGACATCGTCCGCGCCATCGAGCAGGGCGCCCTCTCCCTCCCCGTCGCCGCGCGCTACCCCCTGGAGGACCTGGCCGGCGCCCACGAGGCCCAGGAGAGCGGGGGGGTCGTGGGGAACGTCGTGGTCGAGATCGGGTGAGGGGGGGGTTAACGCCGAGCATCAGACGCGCCCGGCGGTTGGATCACGCGCGCTCCGTCTCGCCGAAGAGGCTCCAGCTGTCTTTGTATTCCTTAACCTTTGTGCGGTAGATAACCCACCATACAGTCCCGCTCTTGGCTTTTTCTTGAACCATTTTGTCAGCGACGACGCGGCTCGGCACGACGAAGAACTCGTTCTCGTCGGCGCCTTTCTTGGTCCGGAGGTTGACGAGAACGTAGATG
>CAYMWZ010000249.1:0-4862 GCA_964394385.1 uncultured Nitrospinaceae bacterium
GGGGGCACTTGGCCTGCTCGGCCAGGGCCTTGTCGTAGATTTCTCCGCCCGTCGCTCCCGGCCGCACGGCGGAGCGCGCGGCGGCCTGGATGGCCTTCACCTCGCCGAGGAGGTCTCGCATCAGGGCGGTCGGGGCTCCCATGACGGCCATGCGGCAGAGGTCGCCCAAGTAGCCGCGGTAGTTGCCGCCCGAGTCGAGGGAGATGATGCGGCCCTTCTCCCACCGCGCCTCCGAGGGAGCGCGGTTGAAGCTCGGCCCCGTCGCGGTCAGACAGTACTCGAACTCGAGGCCGCGCATCACTTCTTCCTTTTCCATCCGCTCGGCGACCGCGCGCGTGGTGGTCCCGACCGGGGCGGATTTCATCACCGTCAGCATGGAGTCGATGATTTTCTCGGCGGCCTCCTTGATGAGCGCCAGCTCCTCGGGGCGCTTCACCGCGCGCAGCTCCTCCAGCAGGGGAACCGCGTCCACGAATCCGGCGTCCGGCAGCTCCTCCTGGAGGGAGGTGAACGCGTCGGCCGGCAGGAAGCACTTCTCGACCGCGACGGTCCCCTTCGCGAGGCCGAGCTTTCGGACGAAGTCGGCCGCGTCCTTCCCCGCCTGGTTGCTGTGCCACTGGGTGTTCTTGACGTTTTTCACCCAGAAGGGCTCCACCTCCTGCTGCCAGACCTCCATCGTGTTGCCGATGTAGAATGCCTTGTCCGGCTTTCCGCGGGGATAGCCGACCACGGGGAGATAGCGGCTCACGCCGATGGCGTCCTTGTGGGCGAAGAAGAAGAAGCGGTACCCCCCCAGGAGGTAGCGCACGTTCTCCTTGGAGGAGGCGAGGAGGATGTCGACGCCCTCTTTCTCCATCAGTGCGTTGAGCTTGTTGTCGTCGAATGGGAGCTTCATGACGGCGCCTCTGGAAGAAATGGGGTTGACCCGGCCGAAGGCCGATGAATGCGGGGGAGAAGCCTTCGCTCCTTGGATTCGCCGTGCCAAGGTCTCGGGGAACGTTGTCACGCGCCGCCGGAAAATGCAAGTCTTCGGGTGGCTTTCGGCCGGTGCTGGCTCCCGCGGCGAGACGGGAGGCGTCATAATAGAGGCAGAGCGCGGCTGGCCCGCAGGGCGGGGGGGAAGACGTGGGCGCGCGGCGCAAGCTCTCCAAGGGAGGAGGTTTTGGGCCGGCTGGGCGCCGGCCCCGGGGATTACAAGGACGCCGTGGCCATTGACCAAACGGGAAATGTCGCTTGAGACTTGTTCGTTCGTGAAAATACGGCGGGATTTCTCTCTGCGGAGGGTCTGATGGTTTGGGCATGGGCGCTGTTCTTGACGTTCGTCTTGCTGATGCTGGCGCTGGACCTTGGCGTCTTTCACCGCAAGGCGCATGTGGTGACGATGAAGGAGGCCCTCTGCTGGTCCGCCGTGTGGGTTTCGCTGAGCCTCAGCTTCTCCGTTTTCATCTACTTCGGGTACGAGTACCGGTGGCTGGGGCTGGGAGGCACGCTGGACGCGGTCGACAAGTCGTTCAACAACGGCGCGACCGCGGCCGTGAAGTACCTCACGGGCTACATCGTCGAGATATCCCTGAGCATGGACAACCTCTTCGTCATCCTCGTGATCTTCCGCTACTTCGGCGTCCCGGCGCTCTACCAGCACCGGGTGCTCTTCTGGGGCATCCTGGGTGCCCTGGTGATGCGCGGCGTGTTTATCGTGGCGGGAGCCACGCTGATCGCCGCGTTTCATTGGATTCTGTATATTTTCGCCCTCTTCTTGATCTATGCGGGCGTGAAGATGCTCATGATGAGCGACGAGCCGGTGGATCCGGAGCACAACTACGGGCTGCGGCTGGCGCGGTGCATGTTTTCGGTCACCGACCGGTACCACGGAAATCACTTCGTGGTGCGCGCCGGCTCCTCCGCCTCGCGGGAGATGGAGTTTCCGGGCGCGTCCGCCGTGCGGGACGAGGCCGTCGAGAAAGCGCCGGGCGGCACGCTGATGCTTACACCCCTGGCTCTCGCCCTCATCGCGGTGGAGACGACGGACTTGATCTTCGCCGTGGACTCCATCCCGGCCATCTTCGCCATCACGGCGGACCCGAACCTGGTCTTCACCAGCAACATTTTCGCCATCCTGGGCCTGCGGTCGCTCTTTTTCGCCCTGGCGGCCCTGGTGGACAAGTTCAGGTATCTCAAGGTGTCCCTCGCCCTGGTGCTGGTTCTGGTCGGGGCCAAGATGCTGGTGGCCGATCAGGTCAGGGATCTGCTGGGGGAGAACTTCAATTTCTACTTGCTGGGCATGGTCGTGCTGATCCTGACGTCGGGGGTGGCGGCGTCGTTTCTCTTGGCTCCTCACCAAGAGCGTGAGAGCGGGGCTGAGGCAGAGCGGGACCGCCCGGCTCAGGGATAGGGTTCCGAGGGGGAATTCCGGGGGAACCGCCGCCGGAGAAGGGAAGATGCCTGCGATCCAGCGCAACGCGTTGGAGTACCCTCAGTTCAGCGAGGCCGAGTGGGCGCGCCGGGACGCCCTGGCCGAGGAGGTGATGGCCCGGGAGGATCTGGGGGCCCTCATGGGTTGGCTCGCCCACTACCCGGCCCAAACCCCTGCGAGGCTCGTGCGCGCGCGGGGCGGGGAGTGCCTCCACGGCTATCCCTTCCACTTTCCGGTCTGCGGATGAGGAGGAGGAGGGGTCTCAGCGCTTTATCGACTTGCGCCGGGCGTTTCGCATCTGCCATTTCGCCAGGCGGGCCTTGTCGACGCGCAACAGGCGGTGGAGCTTCCTCTCCAGCGTGGCCTGGGAGACGGGGTAGGTGACCACGTCGTCCGCCCCCGCCTGGATCGCGCCCTGGATCTCCTCGAGGCGGGGGCCGGAGAAGGCGAGGACGATCTTGATGTGCGGCCCGATCCTGCGGCGCAGGGTCCGGACGGTGTCCAGGGCGTCCGGAATGGCTCCGTCCAGGATGAGGAGGCCCCATTTCTTGGCGGACTGGTTGAGCAAGTTGAGAGCGTCGCGGCACGAAAAGCACAGCTTAATGGGTTCGGTGTCGCTTCTCTGCAGCATCCCGTAGAACGCCTGGCGGGAGAATTCCTTCCCGAAGACGACCAAGGCTCCGGCGGGCGGTTGCATGTGAGATTCCTCCCCAAGGGAGCAGATCTTAAACCAAGAGCGGCCCCGGCGGGGGGATTTCTCTGTGACTTGCGTCACACTTGTTTTGATGGGGGATGTTTTTTCATCGTGCGACGACCGGGAGGCGCCCCGTCTCATTCCGCGCCGAGAGCCATTTCGGGACGGGGGATGTCATGGCTTGGCGGGTTGAACCTAATCCTCCACCGCCGCCCCTTCGAGGGATGTGGTTCTCCGCTCCTCGGCGAACCGGAGGACCACCTCGCGCTCGCTGAAGGGGATTCGCCTCCCGCCGACGAGCTGGAACTCCTCGTGGCCCTTCCCCAGGAGGAGGACCAGGTCGCCGGGCCGGGCGGCGGCGAGGGCGGCCTCGACGGCCCGCCCCCGGTCGAGCTCCACCGAGAAGCCCTCCCGCGGGGGCCGGCGCTTGAGGCCGCGGGCGATCTCGCGGGCGATGGCCTCGGGGTCCTCCTCCGCCGGGTTGTCGGTGGTGACCACGGCCAGGTGGGCCCGCTCCCCCACCAGGCGGCCCATCTCGGCCCGCTTGCGTACCCAGCGGCCCCCCGGAGAGCTGAAGACCACGATGAGCCTCCCGGCGGTGAGGCGCCGTCCCTCCTCCAAGACCGCCCGCACGGCTTGCGGGGTGTGGGCGTAGTCGATGGCCACGTCGAAGGGAAGCCCGCACTCGACGTAGGCGAACCTGCCCGCCACCCCCTGAAACGTCTCGAGGCCCTCCCGGATTTTCTCCCAGGGGATCCCGCAGGCCATCCCCGCCCCGGCCGCGGCCAGGGCGTTTCGGACGTTGTAGGTGCCCGTGAGGGGTAGGCGGACCGGAAGGCTCTCCCCGGGGCCGATCAGGCGGAAGTTGAGTTCCCTCTTCCCGGCGGCGATCTCTTCGGCGCGAATCGGAGCGCTCGGGTCGAGGCCGTAGAGGAAAGTCCGCACCCCCTTCAAGGAGCGCAGGCTCCTGCCGGTCGGGTCGTCCATGTTGAGCACCTGCCATCGGCCGGAATCGCCCTGGTCTGTTGCCAGGCATTCCTGGAAGAAGCGCTTCTTGGCGGCGCGGTATTCTTTGAGGGAGGCGTGCAGCTCCAGGTGGTCGGCGGCCACGTTGGTGAGGATCCCCCCCTGGAAACCGCAGCCCACCAGACGGCGCTGGACCACCGCGTGAGAGGAGGTCTCTACCACAACGGCCTCGGTCCCCCGCGCGGCGGCCTCGGCCAAGAGGCGCTGGAGGAGCGGAGGGGGGGGCGTGGTGTTCTCGGTGGGGTAGGTGTCCCCGTCGATCTGGCCGCCCACGGAGCTGATGACGGCCACCTTGTGCCCGCCGGCGCGCAGGATGCTGGCGGTCAGGTGGGCGGTGGTGGTTTTGCCGTCCGTCCCGGTGACCCCGATGAGGCGCAGGCGCCGGGAGGGGAAGCCCCAGAAGGCGGCGCAGAGCTTGCCCAGGGCTTCCCGGGTGTTCTCGACGCGGACCAGGGGAAGGCCGATCGGGGGGTCGACCTCCCGCTCGACGGCGGCGGCGCGGGCGCCCCGGGCGAGGGCTTCGGCCAGGAAGGAGTGTCCGTCGTGGGTCTCCCCCTTGCGGGCGACGAAGAGCATCCCCGGCTCGACCTCGGCCGTGGACTCCGTCACCCCCGTCACGGAAACCTCCGGGGGAGGCGGACAGGCTGGGCTGACGTCGGCGAGGCGGAGGAGCTCCGCCAGGGGGATGGGCTTCATGACCCTTGGGAGGACCCCAGGGCCGGGGATGGC
>CAYMWZ010000250.1:0-4861 GCA_964394385.1 uncultured Nitrospinaceae bacterium
CCCGGAAGCTCGTCGTGTAGTCGATGAGGAACTTCTTGGCCCCGTCGATGTTCTCGGCGAACTTCCACACCACGTAGCACTGCATGACGTGCTCGAGCCCGATGGCCCGCACCGGCCCCCGGAGGGCCTTGGTGAGCTGGATCAGCTTGGAGATCTGGGGGTTGTCCTTCTCGGCGGTGCGGGTGATCGAGATGGCGTTCAGGGCCAGCGAGATCTTGCCGGCGATCATGGCCCGGTTGTTGGAGGAGGCGTCCCAGGTGAAGACCTCGGCCGTCATGGTGTCCTGGTAGAGGGCCTTGACGAACTTGATGGCCTCGAGCGTCTCCTTGGAGTTGAGGGTGAGGTTGCCGTTCGCGTCCTGCTCCGAGGAGCCCCACGAGTACATGATGGTCCGCATGGCCATGCCGGTGTCGATCTCGTTGGCGAGGCCGATCCCCACCGGGTTGCCGAACTGCTTCTTGATCTTGGTCCCCGCCGACCGCACCTCGTCCCATGTCCTGGGGCCGTTGGGCAGGCCCACCTGGGAGAAGAGGTCTTGCCGGTAGTTCACGGGATCGGGCGTGAACGAGGGCGAGAAGGCGAAGTACTTTTTCGTCTTGGGGTTGTAGGTGCTCTTGATCGCCAGGTCGATCGGCTTGCCGAGCTTTCCCTCGACCTCCGTGTACACATCCTTCAGGTCCACCGTCTGCTCTTCGAAGCTCGGAGGCGGCCAGTTGAACAGGAACAGGTCGTGCCCCTTCTGGGCCGACACCTCGGCCGCGCCGCGCGCGTTGATGCCCGCGACGCCGATGTTGTCCACCGTCACCTCGGTGTCGTTCTTCTTCCCCCACTCCACGGCGAACTTCTTGTTGAACCATTCGTCGTAGGGGGGGACGAAGTGGACCCACTGGAGAATGCGGAGCTTCTTCTTGGCTGCGAGCGACCGACTGGGGATGATGATGTTCGCCCCGATGCCGGTCGCCGCCGCCGCGGCGCCGGCGGCCTTGATGAACTGCCTCCTTGAGACGCGCCCCTTGCCACTTCCCTTCGGTGGTGCCATGGGGACCCCTCCTCCTAGACGCTCCCCCGCCGCCCGTCGCGCAGTGCGCCGGGCGCGCAGGCTGAGCTCTTTCAGCAGGAATGATGGCCGATGATCGCGCCCTTATCGGTCGCCCGGCCGCCCCGGCCGGCGGCACTGGAACAGAAGTTCTCCTTCCCTCCGAAATTTGGGTAGGCAGAGCATATAGCACCGCGCTCGGAGTCGTCAAATTCCTTGCGTCACGGGGGGATGGGGCCTCTTTTTTCAGGCTCCCCCGCCGGGCGGGGGGGGGCGGCCTGGTTCAGCCTTTTCGTCCAGGAAGGCTTCCGGCCGGGGCGGCCTCCGGCGCGAGCGCCCGCCCGAGGCGCGCTCTCCTCTCCCGGAGGCCGCGCAGCCCGCCGAAGAAGGCGGGCACGACCTCGCGGTAGCGCGCGTAGGCCGGGCCGTAGCGCAGGAGGAGGTCGCGCTCCTCGAACCGGTTGGCGATGAGGATGTAGGCGGTGAGCGAGGCGGCGAAGAGGACGTTGTAGAGCGAGTAGGCGGGCTGGGCCCAGATCCAGACGAAGGTCGCCGTGTTGAGGGGGTGCCGTGCCCAGAGGTAGATGCCCCCCCAGACGAGCGGCTCAGGGGCCTGATCCGGAGGGAGCGCTCCGGGAGGTGTGGGGGGGAGGTCTCGGCACTCCCCGCGCGTCCACCGGAGGAGCTGGCTCGCGCCCACGAATTCCCCGAGGCGGATCTGCCAGAAGGCGAGGAGGCCCATGCCCGCCGCCGCGGCCTTGACGAGGTAGGGCAGAGGCCAGAGCCCCTGGGGGAGCGCCGCGATGGGGAGGTCGCCCGCGAGGCCGAGCGGAAAGAGCCAAAGCCCCGCGAGGAGAGCCAGAGATATCAGGGTGTAGAGGAGGCGGTAGCCGCCGGCGAAGATTGCGGGCCCCAGCAGCCGCTCCGCCCTTCGCTTCACCCACTCCCGCGCCAGGAGGCTGTGGACCGCGCCGAAGGCGGCCCAGGCCAGGACGATCGCCAGGGCGCCTCCGACGGTGGCCTCCATCGGCGCTACTTCTTTTTCCGGCCCGCGGCCTTGGAGGCCCCCTTGGGCGGCTTCGCCTGGGCGGCCCAGTGCCGCGCCACCTCGCCCGGGGCGGCGAACCAGACGTCCCCCTTGTTGAGCATGTGGCGGATGAGGCGCTCGAGCATACGCATGCGGTGATGCTGTCCGATGACCTGGGGATGGCACATCAGGTTGTAGTAGCCGCCGTCCTCGTAGACCCCCTCGAATTCCTCCACCCACATCGAGTAGACGGACTCGGCGTCGCGGATGCCGTGGCCGAAGGGGGGATTGCCGCTGAAGCCGAAGAAGATGAAGTCGTCGAGGGTCCACTTCGTGGGCAGCTCGATGAGGCCGCAGGGGTGATAGTAGGGCCAGTCGTCGTCCATCATGTTGGAGTGGTAGAGGATGCCGTGCTTCTTCAGCAGCTCCATGGTGTGGCGGCTCGGGTCGCAGGAGGGGGTGCGGGAGCCGATGGGCTTGCGGCCGGTCAGGCGCTGGAGGATCCCGACGGCTTGCACGAGGAGCTCCTCCTCCCGTTCCCGGGAGGCCAGCTGGAAGGGCTTCTCATGCAGGTGGCCGTGATGGCCGATCTCGTGGCCCGCCTTCACGATGGCCTCGATCGTCTTCGGCCACCGCTCGGCGGTCCAGCTCGGCACGAAGAACGCGCCCGGGAGGCCGTATTTCTTCAAGAGGGCCAGGATCCGCGGGACGCCCACCTTGGGCCCGTAGGCCCCCATGGAGAGATGGATCGGACGGTGGGCCAGGGACGGATCCCGCGAGATCCAGAGCGACTCCGCGTCCACGTCGAACGTGAGGCACACGGCGCACCGGGCCCCGTGCTTCCATCGGATCTTCCCCATGCCGGACTCCTCTTCACTTCACCCGATCGTGCGTTCACCCGGCGCGGCCCGCGAGGGCGAGGAGGGCGAGCGCCAGGACCTCGCAGCCCCGCGCGGCGTCTTCCCAGGTCGCCCGCTCCTCCTCGGTGTGGCTTTTCCCCGCGACGCAGGGCGTGAAGATCATGGCGCCCGGGCCCAGTTCCGCCGCGTAGCGGGCGTCATGGCCCGCGGCGCTCCACATCCGGCGCGATGAGTAGCCCGCCCTCCGGCAGGCCTCCTCCACGGCGGCCACTGCCTCCGGGTGGAAGGCGAGGGGGGAGGAGCCTCCGATGCGCTCCACCTCGACTTCGAGCCCCTCCCGCCGAGCCGCGCCCTGGACGGCCTCGAGGACCCGCTCGTGCGCCTTTTGCATGAGGGCCTCGCGGCTGTGGCGGAAGTCCACCGAGAAGGCCACCCTCCCGGGAATGACGTTTATGGCGTTGGGGGAGACGAAGATCTCCCCCACCGTCGCGACGAGGTCGGGGTCCAGTTTCCCGGGGATCTCCCGGATGGCCGATATGGCCCGCGCCGCCCCCACGAGGGCGTCCCGCCGCATCGCCATCGGGGTGGGCCCCGCGTGGTCGCGCTCGCCCTTCATGGCGACCCTGAGCCAGGCGATGGCGACGATGCCCTCGACGACGCCGATCTCCACCCCCTCGCTCTCGAGGACGGGGCCTTGCTCGATGTGCAGCTCAAGATAGCAGCCGAGCGGCCGGGGGCGGCAGGGGGCCTCGCCCCGGTAGCCGATGCGCTCAAGCTCGTCGACGAACCGGCGGCCCTCCGCGTCCCGGCGCTGGTAGGCAAAGTCCCGCCCGTAGGCCCCGGCGAAGACGCCGCTTCCGAGCATGGCCGGAGGGAAGCGGGGCCCCTCCTCGTTCGTCCAGTTCACCACCTCGATGGGCCGGCGGGTGGCGATTTTTTTGTCGTTCAAGCTCCGCACCACCTCCAGCGCCCCCAGGACGCCGAGGGAGCCGTCGAAGCGGCCCCCGTGGGGGACCGAATCCAGGTGGCTTCCCGCCACGGCCGGGGGGGCGCCTTCCTCGGTCCCCGGCCGGCGGGCGAACATGTTGCCCATCTCGTCCACGGTGAGCCTGAGGCCTGCCTCTCGCGCCCGTGCGGCGAAGAGGTCGCGGGCCTCCTTGTCGGCGTCGGAGAGGGTCAGGCGGTGGACGCCGCCGCCGGGGGTGGCCCCGATCCGTGCCATTTCCTCCATGCTGTTCCGCAGCCGGTCGGGGTTGATCAGCAAAAGGACGCCTCCTGGAGACCGCCGCCCTTCCTATATCGGTGAGTCGCGGGCGTCAAGAACGGCGGTCGGTTTCCCTTTTATTTCGGGTGTTCCTCGCCGAGGGTTTTTCGGTAGATGGCCCGCACGCACTGGGTCTGCCGCTCGTAGTCGGCGAGGAGCTTGGCGCGGGAGCTTCCCTCTTCGTCGTCCCTGTACCCGATTCGGCGGGCGAGCATCTCCATCCCCTCCGGAGTCTCCGGAAAGGTGTGGAGGGGTTGGGCGTGGGCGATGCGCAGGCGGTTCTCCACCAGGCGGAGGAAGCGGTAAGCCTCGTCGAGGGCGGAGGCGTCCTCCGGGGCCAGGTGGCCCGCCTCCCGGAGCGCCTCCAGGGCGCCCAGGGTGTCGGGGCGGCGGATGGAGGGCGACCGGGCCCCGTAGGCAATCTGGAGGTATTGAATGATGAACTCGATGTCGGTGATCCCTCCGTGGCCCAGCTTGATGTCGATGTGGCCCTCGGCCTCCCGGGCGAGTTCCCGCTCCATCCTCCCGCGCATGTGGTCCACCTCGGCCGCGAGGTCGCGGGGAGCCTCCCGCTCGTAGACGAAGGCGGCGGCGAGGGCCATGAACGCCTCCCCGACCTCGGGGGAGCCGGCGACAAGCCTCGCGCGGCAAAGGGCTTGTCTTTCCCATAGTTC
>CAYMWZ010000251.1:0-4861 GCA_964394385.1 uncultured Nitrospinaceae bacterium
TCCCTCACGGTTCTCAATGTTCCTGATCACGTGAAGAAGCGATATAGGGATCGGCCCGATGTCTTCGAAAATAAAGTTCTCCCGAGGTTATCGAAGGGTGACCAATCCCTATGGAGCGAGTTCAAGTTCGCTATAAGCCAAAACCGGGGGAGCGATCCGCAGAAAACTTTTGATGCGTTCCGTACGCTCCCGACCCGGGCTCCGGGACACACACACGTTCTCGGATATGATTTTATTTTGTTGGTGCCTGTTTTCATCGACAACGTGAACCCGCCTCGCATCGACCGCAACAATGCGTTCGGCATCGATGTCGATAAGGAATATCAGCGGATGATGGAGACAATTTGCCGCGCCTATGAGGCGCGCTGGCATCTCTGAGGCTATGGGTGGAGATTCCATTTGGGCCGAGTTGACAGCCCCGGGGAGGCCTTCCTACGATGGCGCTCCCTTTGCGGAGAGCCCCCCGGAGGGGAGGACGGCCGTTTGGACGATCTTGCCCGCTTGAGCAAGCACGTCGAGGATTACCTGAAGAACATCTACAAGCTTCAGGCCGAGTCCTCCCCCGTCACCACCAAGGCCATTGCCGAGAAGATGAGCCTCTCGCCCGCCTCGGTGACGAGCATGACGAAGAAGCTCGGCCAGATGAAGCTCTTGACCTACACGCCCTACCGGGGGGTCGTCCTCACCCGGCGGGGGGAGCGGGTGGCCCTCGAGATCATCCGCCACCACCGCCTCTTGGAGCTCTACCTGAACCAGAAGATGGGGATGGAGTGGCACAAGGTGGACGCCGAGGCCGAGGAGCTCGAGCACGTCCTCTCCGACGAGCTCGAGGCCGCCATGGACAAGGCGCTTGACTACCCGACCCTGGACCCCCACGGGGACCCCATCCCCGCCAAGGACGGCACCATGATCAACCACAACGAGGTCGTCCTGAACGACCTCGAGCCGGGCCGGGCCACCCAGGTCACCCGGGTGATCCAGGACGACTCGGAGGTCCTCCACCGCCTGGGCAGGCTCGGCTTCTTCCCCGAGGTGCCCATCGAGGTCAAGCGGCACGACCCCCTCGCGGGCACCGTGACGGTCCTGGTCCGGGGCAAGTCCGTCACCCTGGGCCGGGAGATCGCCTCCCGCATCTTCGCCGCGAGGCAGTAGCCCCCCCGCCTCCCCTTCATCGCCCGGCCGGCTTGGAGTATCCTGGCGGGCAGACCCGTTCGCTTCCACGCGTGCGCCAGGAGGAGCCATGCCCCCCCGGAAAAAGCCCGACCGCCGCTTCCGCGCCATCCACGACAAGGACGTGCCCTGGCAGGACAAGATCGCCGGCAAGCTCCTGACCCTGCCCAAGGGGGTCAAGGTCAAGATCTTCGCCTACGATCCCGTCATGAGGCGGGTGGACATGAAGGTCAAGTTCCCGCCGGGCTACGTCGAGCCCGCCCACACCCACAAGAGCTGGCACTCCATCCTCGTCACCAAGGGGAGGATGTGCGTCGCGGGCAAGGACCTGAGGCCCGGCGACTACGTCTTCGGCTGGGACCGCCCCCACGGGCCCTACGAGTACCCCGACGGCTGCGAGGTGTTCGTGGTCTTCATGGGGGAGGGCACCCAGCACGTCTGGGAGGAGGAGACGCACCTGCGCCACCGCCTGAGGTGGCGGGCCAAGACGGCCGCCGGCAAGCGGGCCGCCGCGCGGGGGGCGGCCGCCCGCAAGCGCGCCCTCTCGCGGCTCCGCTCCGCCAAGAAGCCGAAGGCGCGATGAACCCGCTCCGGGCCGCGGTCGTCGGGGCGGGCGCCTGGGGGACGGCGCTGGCGGACCTCCTGGCCGAGATCGGCCACGAGGTCGCCCTCTGGGTCTTCGAGGAGGACCTCTGCGCCCGCATGGCCCGCGCGCGCGAGAACGACCTCTACCTCCCCGGCAAGGCCCTCCACCCCGGGCTGCGCTTCACCTCCGATCTCGCCGAGGCTGCCTCGGCGGGGCAGGACCTCATCCTCTCCGTCATGCCGAGCCACGTCGCCCGGGCGCTCTGGCGGAGGCTCGCGCCCGCGGTCCACGAGGAGGCCGTCCTCCTCAGCGCGACCAAGGGCATCGAGGAGAGGACCCTCTCCCTCCCCACCCAGATCATCGAGGACTGCCTGCGCGCCGCGGGGGCCCCCGCGCGCTCCCTGGCCTGCATCTCGGGCCCCACCTTCGCGCGCGAGGTGGCCGGGCGGAAGCCCACCGCCCTCGTCGCCGCCTCAGAGGACGAGCGGACCGCCTGGCTCGTCCAGGAGGCCTTCGCGGCCTCCTGCCTGAGGGTCTACACCGGAGGCGACCCCCTGGGCACCCAGCTGGGAGGGGCCCTCAAGAACGTCATCGCCCTGGCCGCCGGCATCGCCGACGGCCTCTCGCTCGGCGCGAACGCCCGGGCCGCCCTCATCGTGCGGGGCCTCGCCGAGATGGGCCGGCTGGGCGCCGCCATGGGGGGCCGGGCCGAGACCCTGGCCGGCCTCGCCGGGATGGGGGACCTGGTCTTGACCTGCACCGGGGATCTCAGCCGCAACCGCACGGTGGGCTTGAGGCTCGGCCGGGGGGAGAGGCTCAAGGACATCCTCGCCTCCATGACGGCCGTGGCCGAGGGCGTCCAGAGCGCCCCCGCCGCCGTGCGCCTGGCCGAGCGGCACGGCGTCGAGATGCCCATCTGCCGGGAGGTCCGCGCCGTCCTCTTCGAGGGGAAGCCCCCCCAGGAGGCCGTCCGCGACCTGATGGCCCGGCCCCTCAAGGCCGAGACGGGCTGAGGGGGCGGTCTGGATTTTCTCGCCTGCATATCTTATAATAATTATTATAAGGAGGGCCGGCCCATGCCCAGGGCCAAGCGGAAAGCGGCCAAGCGCGCCGCCGTCAAGGCCAAGCGGGCCCCGGCGAGGGAGACCAAGACGAAGATCCGCAAGGTCGGCGGCTCCCACGGGGTGATCCTGGCCAAGGAGATCCTCGATTCCCTGGGCCTCAGGGAGGGGGACGAGGTGTTCGTCCTCCGGGCCCCGGACGGGGTGAAGCTCGTGCCCTACGACCCCAAATTCGCCCGCGTGGTGGAGTTCGCCCGCGACTTCATGCGGCGCTACCGTGACGACATGCGGGAACTCGCCAAGTGACGCCTGAGCCGGAATGGCTCTCCGTCCCCGAGGTTCTCGCGCTGCACGAGGAGGCGCTGGCGCAGTTCGGCGGCTCCGCCGGGGTGCGGGACGAGGGTCTCCTGGAGAGCGCGGTCCAGCGCCCGAGGCAGCTCTACCACCATGGCGAGAACCCGGCCCTCTTCGACCTGGCGGCCGCCCTCTGCATGGGGCTGCTCAGGAACCACCCCTTCGTGGACGGCAAGAAGCGCACGGCCTTCCTGAGCGCCGCCGCCTTCCTCTTCGTCAACGGGTGGGACTTCGCCCCCCTCCCGGGGACCCCGACCCACATCATTCGCGCCGCCGCCGCGGGCGAGGCGGAGGGGGCGCTCCTCGCGCGCTGGTTGCGCGAGTTCTCCCGGCCGCGCGCCTGAGGAGTCCCCTCCGTCCTCCCCCGCCCCTGGCCGCCGGCCAGGGCCCCCACGATCAGGAAGGGCTCCTCCCCCCGCGCGACCGCCTCGGGCAGCGGGGCGTCGGGCGGCTCGTCGGAGAGGTCCCGGTTGCAGGCGAAGAACCGGACGAAGGGGCGCCGCTTTCCCGTGACGTGGTCGCGGATCGTCCCGCGCAGCACCGGGTAGCGGGCCTCGAGGGCGTCGAGGAGCGCGCCCCGCGTGGCCGGGCCCCCGACCTCGATCTCCACCTCGCCCTCCACGCGCGCGAGGGTCCGCAGGTGCTGCGGGAGGACGACGCGGATCACTAGTAATTCCTTTCCACTCCACCGTGAGAAGATGTGAACCAGTTTAAGGATTTGTCGGGTTCCATTCAAGGATCCCAAGTCGATCAGGGTGAGCCGCCCCTTTCTTATTCCGCCATTCGAACGTGACCTTAATTGGAATAGACAGTTCTCGTGCAATTTGGAGAGAGTGATCCCATGCTGAATTAGAGTCGACTCCTTGAATCGAGAGATCCGCTTCGGGCAGGTACTTGAACCCTTCTTCCTCGTACCGACCTTGTCGCAGTCGCACACTTGAAGCACGTTTAACTGCGTCGAACGAGCCAAGACGTTTGCTCGCCAGGAGGTGGAGATGGTTCATGATGCTGTTCCATTTTGGACGATGTATCTCACGACCGTCCACCTTGGCAGACAGAACTCGAGTAAACGCAAGGCTCTCGTGGGAATCAGGATTTTGTTGAAGAAAATCGTTTTTGGCGGACGGCGAAGACCCATTCCCAGTGAGCGCGATCTTTCCTCGCTGAATCTCAGCATCAATTAGGCGTTCGATTAGAGTTTCCGGAGTATCAACAAAGGGTTCTGCAATTGTCTTGAGTTTGCTGAAGGTTGTATCTGACAAGGTGACGTTGGGCATTTCGGGTCTCCTTATGCAGGCAATAGGGCTAGCCATACATAGGAAACCATGCATTTTATGAGTTGTCAATACGTATTTTTCAATAATTTTTCATAATAATCCATAGGCTAATTATGGCAGCGTCTGGGCCTCGACGGAGAGCACGGCCGGGAGGTCCCGGACGATGGGCGTCCAACTGTCGCCCGCGTCGGCCGAGCCGTACACCTGCCCCCCGGTCGTGCCGAAGTACACGCCGCAGGGGTCGAGCCGGTCAACGGCCATCGCGTCGCGCAGGACGTTCACGTAGCAGTCCCGCTGCGGGAGGCCCTTGGTGAGCGGCTCCCACTCGTTCCCCCCCGAGCGGCTGCGGTAGACGCGCAGCTTCCCCTCGGGCGGGTAGTGCTCCGAGTCGCTCTTGATGGGGACGACGTAGA
>CAYMWZ010000252.1:0-4812 GCA_964394385.1 uncultured Nitrospinaceae bacterium
GTCATCTGCGACCCCGACGTCTTCCCCGAGCCCCGGAGGAAGGAGGCCGTCAAGGCGGGGAGGTAGGAAGCCTCCGGGGGTTGGCGCGGGTTCACCGCCCCGGGAGCCGCAGGGCCTCGGACCCGGCATCCTTCCGCAGGATTTGTCCGTAGAGCAGCGCTCCCCCCACGCCCGCCGCCGCGGCGAGCCAGCCGACCGCCTCGATGCCCCCCCAGGCGATGGCTAGCCCCCCGACCGCCGCCCCCAGCGTCTGTCCCACCTGGTTGCTCGTCGCGTAGAAGCCGATGATGGCGCCCCGGGACCGGGGGGCCAGGGTGACGAGGGTGTCCATCACCACCGGCCGGTTCATCTGGCTCACGATGCTGAAGAGAAACCCCGCCGCCACGGCGAGCGCCAGGGGAGGGGCGAGGGAGAACTGAAAGGCCATGAGCCCGCCCTGGATCAGCAAGAGGGCGACGATGAGCTGGAAGCGCCGGCGGAAGCCCGCCAGCGGGCCTCCCGCGAGTCCCCCGATCACGGTGCCGATGGACATCACCGTCAGGAGGCCCGCCACGGCGGACAGCGAGATGGCGTAGCGGCGGAGGAGGAGGACGGCGACGTAGGTCAGGAAGGCGGAGAGGATCAAGCGCTCGAGGACGTTCCCCGACACGATGTACCAGGGAGGGGCCAGGCGCATCCAGGCGAAGCTCCCCAGATAGCTGAGCGGCGGAGCGGTGCGCCCCTTGGGGGGGAACGCCCAGGCCACGAAGAGGCAGGCACACAGCCCGAATCCTCCGGCCAGGACGAACCCGCCGCGCCACCCGAGGCGGTCCGTTAGATAGGCGAGGACGGGCAGGCCGGCGAGGAGGCTGGCCGAGATGCCTGAGCCGGCGACGGCCAGCGCGTTGCCCCTCGTGCGCCCGACGAAGCGATCCCCGACCGATGCGATGCAGGAGGGGGGAACGCACCCGCCGAACACCCCCGTGAGCAGGCGGCACCCCACCAGCGTGAGGTAGTCCGGCGCGAGGGAGCCGATCAGGCTGGAGAGGGAGAGGCCCGCCAGCCCGATGAGGAGGACGGGCTTGCGCCCGTAGCGATCTGAGAGGGGCCCGACGAGGGGGGCGCTGATCGCCCAGGGGACGAAGGTGAGGGCGGCGAGCTGGCCCATGGCGGAGACCGACATGCCCAGCTCGCTCCCCATGGCGTCCAGCATCGGGCCCAGCATGAAGGCGGTCGAGTAGGCGGTGAAGATGGCGACGAAGCAGGCCGCGATGTGCGCCCAGCCCTCTCGCAGGGTGGGGCCGCCGGCGCGCGGTTTCGGTTCGGGAGCCATCCGCCCTACCCGGTGGAGGGAGGACGAAGCGTCGAGGGCTTTGCCGGTCTCACCGGTTCTTCCAGACGGGCTTCCGCTTTTCGAGGAAGGCGCGCTTTCCCTCCTTGTAGTCCTCGGTCTTGTAGAAGCGGTTCATGATGGGGCGGCAGAGGCGGTAGCCCTCGTACATGGAGACGTTGGCGGCCGCGGCCACCTCCTCCTTGGTGTGCTGGACGGACATGGGCGAGCACTCGCGGATCTTCTCCGCGAGGCCCGTCGCCTCCTCCATGAGCCGCTCGCGCGGGACGACCTTCACGACGAGCCCCAAGCGGTGGGCCTCCCGGGCGTCGATCAGCTCCCCGGAGAAGAGGTACCAGCGGGCGAGCCCGGGGACGTGGGCGGGGAGCCGCATCGCGCCCCCGATGCTGATGATGCCGATCTTGGGCTGGGAGTATCCGAGCCTGGCGTCCTCGGAGACGATCCGGACGTCAGCGCCGAGGAAGAGGCTCATCCCGCCCCCGATGGCGTATCCCTGGGCCGCGCAGATGATGGGCTTTTTGATCCAGTCGAGGTCGCAGTAGAGGATGCCCTTGGGGCGGACGGCGCCCGCGGTCAGCTCGTCCTCCTCCAGGTTTTGGTCCCAGCCCGCGCAGAAGGAGCGCCCCTCCCCCGAGAGGATGGCGACCCAGACCTCCTTGTCCTCGTTCACGTCCTCCCAGCATTGGAGGAGCTCTTTGGCCATCTCGAAGCTGAGCGGGTTCAGCTTCTGCGGCCGATTCAGGGTCACGCGGGCGATCTTGTCCCTCTTCTCGTACTTCACCAGCTTCAGGCCGAACTTCTGGGTGAGGTCCATCGGTTCCTCCCGTCCATGGCGCTGGGCTTTTAGTTCACCTTCCGCGTCCTTCCCGCCCAGTGGCGGTCCCGGATCTCTCGCCTGAGGATCTTCCCGCGGGAGTTCTTGGGCAGTTCCTTCACGATCTCAACGTGCTTCGGCTTCTTGTAGCTGGCGATCTCCTTCCGGCAGAACTCGGCGATCTCCGATGCGCTCACGTCCCTCCCGTGGCGCGGGACGATGAGGGCCTTCACGGCCTCCCCCCAGTGCGCGTCCGGCACGCCGACCACCGCCGCCTCCAGGACGTCCGGGTGCCGGCAGAGAGCCCGCTCGACCTCGGAGGGATAGATGTTGAACCCGCCTGAGATGATCATGTCCTTCTTGCGGTCGACGATGTAGACGTAGCCATCCTCGTCCGTGACCGCCAGGTCCCCGCTGTGCACCCAGCCCGAGCGCATCGCCTCGGCGGTGGCCTCGGGATCCTTCCAGTAGCCGGCCATGGCGTAGTCCCCGCGGAGGCAGATCTCGCCCATCTCCCCGGCCGCGACGGGCCGGTCCTCCTCGTCCAGGAGGGCGAACGTGACGCCCGCGGCGGGCTTTCCGCAGGAGGCCAGGCGGCGCCGCTGCTCGGGGGTGCCCGAGACGACATGCTCCCAGGAGTGGAGGAGGGCGATGGGCTGCCTGGCCTCCGTCAGGCCATAGGTCTGCCGGAGGATGGGGCCGATGGCCTCGACGGCCCGGCAGAGGGTCTCCTCGCTGATGGGGGAGGTGCCGTAGTTCAGCGTGTGGAGGCTGGTAAGGTCCGCCCGCTTCAAGCTTTCGCACTCGAGCAGCGCGAGGAGCATGGTGGGCACGAGGAAGGCCGTCGTCACCCGCTCGCGCGCGACCGCGGCGATATAAAGCTCGGGGTCGAAGCGGGGCAGGATGATGTTGCGCGCTCCGCGGAGGAGGTAGGTTTCGGTGTAGTTGAAGGCGGCGTGGGTGAGGGGGGCTGCGTGGAGCATCGAGTCCCCGGCGCCCAGGCGGTAGTCCAGGTTCAGGAAGAAGTTCCGCATCCACGCCCGGTGGGTGCGGTGGGTGTTGACCACGGCCTTGGGCTGTCCGGACGTGCCCGAGGTGTAGTGGAGGTGGAAGAGGCCCTCGGGGCCGACCTCGACCCCCGGGGGGCGGGCGGAGGCCCGCTCCAGCCACCCATCGTAGGACTCCACCCCCTCCTCCCTCCATCCGACCCCGATCACGCGCCGAAGGCGGGTGGCTCCCTCCCGGAGGGCGCGCGCCTGCTCCCTGTGGGCCTCGTCCACGAAGAGGAACTCGGCCCCGGAATCCTCGAGCATGTGGAGGTGCTCGGCGACCGACCCGCGCGGGTGGAGGTTGAGGGAGGCCCCGCCGGCCATGGCGGTGGCGAAGCCGGTCTCGATGATCTCGGCGCAGTTGCTCATGAGCTTGGCCACCCGGCCCTCGGGCGCGAGGCCGTGGTGGATGAGGGCGTTGGCGATCTGGCGGCTGCGCCGGTTGAGGTCGAGGAAGCTCAGGCGGCGCCCCCCGTCCGCGACGGCCTCGCGGCCGCCGAAGCGCGCCGCCGCCCAGGCCAGGTTGGCGCCCGGATCGATCGTCTCTCGGTGCTTTGCTTCCATGGCATCCACCTGGGGGGACTCCGCTGAGGAAACCCTTTATATCCCGGGCCGAAGCCCGGGGGAAGGCCGCGGCGTCCTCTACGCCGCCGGGGGAGGGGCGTCCTCCCTCCGGCCCACCCAGAGGGCGACCGCCCCCAGGGCCGCGAGCCAGCCCCAGCCCAGAAGGAGGGTGGCGCCGGCGGAGTAGCCGCCGTAGGGCTTCTTGAGGTCCCCGACGAGGGCCCCGATCAGGAGAACCGCGAGGAGAAGCGGGACGGGATAGCGCAGGGCCCAGGGCCACCACCGGCCCACCCAGGCGGCCCCCGAGCGGCGGACGTGGGCGAGAAGTTCCCCCTCCTTGAGGAGCCATCCCGCAAAGAGGGCCACGAGGATGCCCGAGGCGAGGAGGCCGTACTGGGTGAGGTGGTGGTCCACGATGTCGAGCCAGTGGAGGCCCGCCCCGGTGGTGAAGAGGAGGCTCCCCGCGAACCCCGCGAGGCAGATGAGGGCGACCAGCCTGCGGCGGGGGAGGCCGAACTTCTCATGCAAGGCCGAGGCCAGGGCCTCGATGAGGGAGATGGCGCTCGTCAGGCCCGCGAAGAAGAGGGCGAGGAAGAAGAGCGCGCCGAAGGCGGGGCGGAGCGCGGGCAGGCTGCCGATGGCCCGGGGGAACACCACGAAGACCAGGCCCGGGCCCCCCTTCACCACCTCCTCCAGGCCCACCCGGGCGTGGTGGGCCATGAAGCCCAAGGTCCCAAAGACGACCACCCCGGCGGCGACGGCGAAGAGAGTATCCCCCAGGACGATCCAGGCCGCGTCGGCCGGCAGGTTGGCGTCCTCGGGGAGGTAGGACGCGTAGGCGACCATGATCCCGAACCCCAGGCTCAGGGAGAAAAACGTCTGGCCCACGGCCTCCCCCCACACCCTCGGCTCGAGCAGCTTGGCGAAGTCGGGCCGGAGGTAGGCCGCGAGGCCCGCCCCCGCCCCGGGCAGGAGGAGGACCCAACCCATGAGGACGGCCAGCAAGAGGGTCATCAGGGGCATCATCCATCGGATGGCCCGCTCCACGCCCCGGG
>CAYMWZ010000253.1:0-4810 GCA_964394385.1 uncultured Nitrospinaceae bacterium
GTGCGCACCCTGAATTACGCAGGAAATAAAAAAATTTTATCCGACATTTCCCAAGTAGCCTCTTGGTTTAAGTCGCCATTCTCCAGCCGAGGGATCAAGGGCCATGGGAAACATGTTTAAGCCGCGGAGCGGGTCCGAAACCCGCCCCTACTCCCTCCACTCCTCTCCGGTCAGGAGCCGCCAGGCGTTCTGGTAGGCCAAGCGGTGGCGGGAGGCGGGGCTTAAGGCATCGAGGACCCTCTTGCGGAAGCCCTCCATCCGGCCCGCGTAGAAGGCCGGGGTGTCCGCCTCGGGGGAGCTCCCGGCGAGGAAGTGGCGGTTCCTGGCGTCGAGGAGGGCGCGCCACTCGTGGGAGAGCCCGCCGCCGGGGTCGTAGAGGTGGACCCTGCGGGCGCGCGGGGCGGGGGAGGGCTCGGCCGGGGGGGCCTGGGTCAGGGTGAAGAAGAGGTTCGGGTGGCGGAGGCTGAGCGCCCGGAGGAGGGCGTGGCCGTAGCCCGGGTGGCCCTCGGGGCGGGGGGTGAGGCCCGCCTCGGCCCAGACGACGGGGGCGCCCGGGAGGGAGCGCATCTGGCGCTCGAGGCGCCCGAGGGCTCCGTCCTCGGGCTCCATCCGGAGGACCAGGGGGACGCGCCGCTCCTCGGCGAGGCGGAGGAGGGCCTCGAGGGCCTCCCTCTCCTCCTTCGCGGGGCCGAAGGGGACGCCTATCCCGAAGGCCCCGGCCTCGATCTGGCGCCTGAGGGAGGCGGGGGAGCCCTCCCCCGGCGCCGAGGTCAAGGGGATGAGGCGGGCGGGGTGGCGGCGGGCGGCCTCAAGGATGGCCGCCTCGGCGGGGGCGGTCACGGCGGCCAAGGCCACTCCGGCGCGGTCCATCCCCTCGACGAGGCGCGAGGGGTCCGGCCACCGGGCGAGGGAGACCCCGACGTCGATCAGGGGGAGCCAGCCCGCCTCGAGGAAGGCGCGCAGCGTGCGCTCGTAGAGGGCCACCCGCTCGGCCCGGCCCGGGGGGAGGGCCCCGGCGGCGGGGAGGTCGGGCCGCCGGGCGCAGCCCGCGCCCAGGAGGAGGGCCAGGGCGAGGGCGGCCGCGAGGCTCCGGGAGCGGGGGCGCATGGGGAGGCCTCCTCAGGGCCCCAGGACCTCGATCAGGTTCCCGTCGGGGTCTTTCAGGAAGACCATCTGGATCTCGGGGGTCCGGCGGATGGGCTCGCTCAGGAACTCGACCCCCTTGGCCCGCCACTCGTCGCAGGTCTTTTGGATGTCCTTGACCCAGAGCGTCACGTAGCGGAAGCCGGCCGCCCCCTCCGCCCCGGGGGGGCTGGCCGGGGGCGGCGTCTTGAAGCGGACGAGCTTGAGGTTCGCGTCCCCCAGCTGCATGTACTGGATGTCGAAGGCGGATGAGCCGATGCCGGCGCGCTTGGCGGTTTCGGCGTCCATGCTCACCTGGCGGGTGGGCACGAGGCCCAATTTATCCCGGTAGAAGGCGAGGGCCTTCTCGAAGTCCCTGACGACGAGGCCCACGTCCAGGACGGGGCGCTGGAGATCGGGCATGGGGGATCCTCCTGCGAGGTGTGGATGCTCTTCCAGGGGCGGGTTTGAAACCCGCCCCTGCGTTTTGTTCCCACCGGCCGCGGCCTCCCCCTTAGGCCGGGGGGACGGTGAGGTGCAACATCTTGAGCGTTGCCCCCCCGGCGGGGCGCAGGGCCGCCCCCTCGCCGGGCCCCAGGTAGAGGCCCGCCCCCGGGCCGGCGCGGTGCTCCTTCCCGCCCAGCTCGACCACCGCCTCCCCCTCCATCAGGTAGAGGAGCTGGCGGGAGGCCGGGAGGGGGGAGGCCTCCAGGCGCTCGCCCGGCCCGAGCCAGCGCAGGAGCCCCCGGACGTTCTTCGCCCCGCAGGCGGCCGGGCCCACGATCTCGGCCGCCTCTCCCCGGCCCGGGCTCTGGGGCGCCCGCCCGCGTGTTTCGGTTTCGATGTGCTGGATCATGGTCCTCCCTCCGGCTCAGGTCTGCACCCAGATCTTCCCGTCCACCTTCTTCCAGCGCAGGTCGTCCTCGGTCCCCTCCAGGATGGTGGTCTTGAAGCGGTTGGGGGCCTGGAACTCGAAGTAGGTGGTGTCCTCGGTCGCCCGCAGGCGGTGCTTATCCAGCGCCGGGATGAAGACGAGGGTCCCCGGCCCGACGGGCTTCGTCCCCCCCTCGCTCTCCACCGTGGCCGAGCCGGTAAGGAAGAAGTAGAAGTGCTCGCAGTTCTCGTGGAAGTGGTAGGGGGAGGCCGCGCCCTTCTTGTAGCGCAGGATGCCGGCGAGGAAGGCGTCCGTGCCCGCGAGTTCCGGGCTCACGAAGAAGATGCGCTCCCGCCCCGGCGTGACGGAGACCAGCCTGGGGAGCTCGTCCTGGTGGAAGAGATAGGCCATGGCGCTCTCCTTTCTCGCTCAGCCCCGGATCCCCGCCAGCCACTTGGCGTACTCGACGGAGGGGCCCGCGTCGTGGCTGGCGGAGATGGTCATCTTCTCGGCCTCGATGGAGCCCTCGGCGTGGACGGCCAGGACGGCCTGGTAGCCCGCGAAGTCCGACGCCGTGATCTCGGCGATGAGGTTCATCAAGCGCAGGCGGTCCTGGGCCGGGGCGGCGGGGGAGCCGCCCAGGTACTTGTCGATGAGCTCGCCCAGGCGGGGGTGGGCGAGGTCCTCCTCGCTCGGCCCCGTGACCAGGAGCCCCCCCGCGATGTCCTGCACCCAGGAGGCGGCCTGGTGGTAGTTCGTGGCGAAGTGGAGCTTGGCGATGTTGATGATCTCGGCGTTGGGGACGGCGAGCCCGTCGACGATCTTGCACTCCCTCGCCGCCTCGCGCGTCATGCCCCGGCAGATCTGGGCGTAGGCGATGAGCCGGGCGAGCTTGTCCCGGACGTGGTTGGCGCGCAGGACGCCGTTGTACTCGGCCATCAGGTGGGCGGCCCCCACGAAGAGGTCCACGAGGGGGAGCTTGTAGGAGACCGCCGTGAAGCGGTGGAACTCGACGAAGGTCTTGGCCAGGGGGCCCGCCATGTCGGTCTCCCCCTTGAGGAAGACCCGCTCCCAGGGGACCTTGACGTCCTCGAAGACGGTCAGGGTCTCCATCATCTTGTGGCGGGAGCTGATGGGGTTCTCGAAGGGGTTCCCCTTCCGCCCCCCGTAGCCGCTGGCCACCATCGTGAGGCCCGGCGCGTTGGCCGGGACGGCGCAGGCGACGGCGTAGGGCGCATCCCCCGGGGCCATGGCGCGGGTGGGGAGCACGATGATCTCGTGGGCGTTGGTCGAGACCGAGGTGTGGGCCTTGGCCCCGCGCAGGGTGATGCCCTCCTTGTCCTCGGCCACGACCCGGACGTAGTAGTCCGGGTGGGCCTGGGCGCCCGGGCCCTTGGAGCGGTCGCCCTTCACGTCGGTCTGGGCGACGGCGACGGCCAGGTCCCGATCCCGGCAGTGCTCATAAAACCTCCTCACGCGGGGGAGGTAGTCCGTCCCCCGCGCCTTGTCCATGTGGGCGGCGAGGAGGTGCAGGGCGAAGAGGGCGTCCGAGCCGATCTCCTTGATGAGGACGACCAGGGTCCCCCCCAGGGCGGTCGCGCGCTCGATGAGGGCGCTGCGCCGGAGGAGGTCCTCCGCGCTCGCGGGGATGTGGTAGTAGCGCGAGTAGGGCCCCCCCGGGCCCTCCACCACGGCCAGGCCGCGCTCGACGGGATCCTCGGCCATGCGGTAGTCGATGGCGGCGTGCTCGACGGCCACCCCGATGACGGGGTGGGCCGCGACGTCCTCGACCCGCTCCCCGCGGTAGTAGACCGCCCGGCCGTCGCGCAGGCTCGCCTTGTACGCCTCGGGGCTCATCAGGGCCATGGGGAATCCTCCGGCGGGAGGAGAAGGGGTTCTTCGCGCGGATGCCGGTACAGGGTAGCGGCTTCCCCCAGGCGGGGGAAGGGCGCGGAAAAAAAGGGGCCCCTCCCCCCGGGGAGGAGCCCGCCCGCGGCCGGGGGGCTCAGGCGGCGAGTTCGGCGAGCTTCCCCTCCTTGTCCAGGGCGGCCAGCTCCGGGAAGCCTCCGATCACTTTGCCGTCGATGAGGATCTGGGGGACGGTCCTCCCCTGCGTCCGCTCCTTCATGGCCCGCCACTCGGGGGTGCCCCCGAAGACGAGGTGCTCCTCATACTCCAGGCCCCGCTTCTGGAGGAGGTTCTTCGCAGCCATGCAGTAGGAGCAGGGGTTCGTGGTGTAGATCTCGATCCGGGGGGGCATGAACGACCTCCCAAATTTTCGGAGAAGGCAGGCTGGCGGCCCGCCCCCGGAAAAGGGCCGGGGGGCGGCCCAATGAACATAGCAGAGCCGGCCCCCTCAGTCACCGGGCCGGGGGGCCGGTTGATCCAAAAACCCAGGCACAATAGAATGCGAACACAAGGAACCCCTGATTATTCCCAAAATTTTCGGGAGGTGGGAAGCTCCCTACCTGTAAAGAGCCCGGCGGGAAGATCCCCGTGTGGGGGAGGATTCACCTCCGGCGGGCCGCGGGAAAGGGTCCCCGCTCCTTTGAGGAGGGGTGAGCGATGAAACGGTTTTGGATCCATGCCTTAGCCCTTGCCGCTTGCCTCGGGCTCGCCTCCGGGCCGGCCCTTGGCGCGACCGTCCCGGGGGCGACGGTCGAGGAGCGGGCGATCAACGGCGCCAAGGCCTACATCAAGAAGCACAACCTCCAGAGTCCCCAGCTCACGATTCTCTTGAGCTCCCTCTACCGCAACTCCTACCCGGATTTTTCGCAGCAGTGGGAGAAGCTCACCGGGGTCAAGATCAACATC
>CAYMWZ010000254.1:0-4743 GCA_964394385.1 uncultured Nitrospinaceae bacterium
GCGCGTCCCCTGGAAGGTGGTCGAGCACCGCCTCGCCAACGGGATGCGGGCGCTCCTCCTGCCCGACCGGGAGGCTCCGGTGGTCGTCTTCATGGTCTGGTACGGCGCGGGAAGCCGGGAGGAGCAGCCCGGCAAGAGGGGCGCCGCCCACCTGCTGGAGCACATGATGTTCCGCGGGACCAAGAAGCACGGCCCCAAGGAATTCAGCAACCTCATCAAGCGAAACGGCGGGTCCCACAATGCCTTCACCAGCTACGACTACACGGCCTATTTCGAGCGGATCGCCGCGGACCGCCTCGAGCTCGTCATCCAGCTCGAGGCCGACCGCATGGTCAACCTCCTCATGAAGAAAGAAGAGTTCGAGCCTGAGCGGAACGTCGTCCTCGAAGAGCGCCGCACGCGCACGGACGACTCCCCGACGGGGACGCTCTTCGAGCAGCTCCAGGCCGCGGCCTTCCTGGCCCACCCCTACGGCAACCCCATCATCGGCTGGGCCGAGGACCTCCGCGCCCTCACGGTCGAGGATCTGGCCGCCTTCTACCGCCGCTACTACACCCCGTCCAACGCCATCGCGGTCATCGTCGGAGACTTTGAACCCGAAAACGCCACCCGCCTCCTGGAGAGGCACTTCGGCGCCATCCCGCCGGCACCCTTCCCGGGGCGCCCCGCCCTCCGCGAGCCCCCCCAGCTGGCCGAAAGGCGGATCACCGTCCGGAAGGAAGCCCAGCTCCCCCACGTCGCGATGGCCCACCATGCCCCCAACTGGCGGAGCCCCGACGCCCCGGCCCTCATCATGCTCGAGGCCATCCTGGGCGGGGGCGAGACGAGCCGCCTCCACCAGCGGCTCGTCCGCAAGGATGCCCTGGCCCTCAGCGCGGGGGCGGATTACACCTATATCTCGGTTGATCCGGGCCTCTTTTATCTCTTCGCCCAGCCCGCCCCCGGGAAGAAGACGGAGGAGGCCGAGCGCGCCATCCAGGAAGAGGTCGAGCGCCTCATCCGGGAGGGGGTCTCGCAAGAGGAGATGACCCGGGCGCTGAGGAGCCTCGAGGCCCAAACGGTTTTCTCCATGGACAGCCATTTCTTCCGGGCCATGCTCCTGGGCCGGGCGGCGATCGCGGGCGACTGGCGCATTCTGGAGGACTACCTCCCCGGCCTCGCCAAGGTGACGCCCGAGGAGGTCCGCCGCGCCGCCCAAAAATACCTCGACCCGCAGAGGCGGACGACGGGCGTCCTCGTCCCCCTCCCGACCCAGAAGAAAAAGCCCCAGCCTCCTACCGCCCGTCCGCCCCAGACCGTGAATGAAGGGGGGAGCTGAGTCATGCCGAAGCGAACCTCTCTTCGCTCAACACTCTTCCTCTTGACCCTGACCCTCGCGGCGGCCGCCCGGCCGGCCTCGGCCGCCGCCTCCCTCTCCTATGAGCGCGAGGAGCTGCCCGGCGGGGCGGTGCTCCTCGTGAAGGAATCCCGCCAGCTCCCGATGGTCAACATCATGGTGTCGCTCCGCGCGGGAACCCGCTACGAGCCGGCCGAGCAGGCCGGGCTCGCCAACTTGGTGGCCCACCTGCTCACCCGCGGCGCGGGGGAGCGAAGCGCCTCCGACATCGAAAAGATGAACGACCGCCTTGGCGGCGGAGTCGAGGTGCGGGCCGGAAGGAATTTCGCCAGCGCCACCCTCAAGGTCCTCACTCGCGACCTCGCCGAAGCCATCCCGCTCCTGGCCGACGTCCTGCGGCGGCCGACCTTCCCCGAGGCGGAAACCGAGAAGACGCGCAGGCGAATCCTCGGCACCCTGGAGGAGAGAAAAGACCGGCCGGGTTTCTTGGCCAACGTCGCCTTCCGCAAGAGCCTGTTCGGCTCCCGCTCGGCGGGGAGGCCAGTCATCGGCTCCGAGGAGACGGTGCGCAAGATCGCGCAGGCCGACCTCGTCCGCTTCCACAAGAAGCGGTACGGCATGCAGGGGACCATCTTCGCCTTCGTGGGGGACATCACCCTCAAGAGGGCGCGCGAGCTGGTGCTCGCCCACTTTGAGGGGTGGAATGCCGAGGGCGGCTCGGTGCCCGAGGAGGAGCTCCCGGCCCTGCCGAAGGGCATGGCGGTCGTCAAGATCGATCGCCCCCTCGCCCAGACCACCGTCATCCTGGGGAACCGCTCGCTGACGCGCAAGGACCCCGACTTCTACGCCGCCCGCGTGGTGAACTACATCCTCGGCGGGGGCGGCTTCGAGAGCCGGATCCTCAACAACCTCCGGGAGGAGAAGGGGCTCGTCTACAGCGCCTACAGCAACTTCGCCGCAGGAATCTACACCGGCCACTGGCGCCTCGCCCTCCAGACGAAGAACCGAAGCGCAAACGAGGCGATCGCCGAGGCGATCGCCGAGGTCCGCCGGATCCAGGAGAAGGGCATCACCGACCAAGAGCTGGATGAGGCCAAGGCCTTCATCACGGGGAACTTCGCCACCCAGTTCATCTCCTCCGACCGGATCGCCCGGTACATCCTCCAGGTGGAGCAGCTGGGCTTTCCGCCCGACTACGCCGCGCGCTACCTCGAGCGCATCCGGGCCGTGACGAAGGAGCAGGTGCACGAGGCGGCGCGCAAGCACATCAAGCTGGATGAGGCCGTCCTCACCGTCGTGGGGAACATGGGCGAGGCGAAGCTCAAGTACTGAGCGACCTGGCCGGAGGAGAGATCCCATGAAGCGAACCGCCATCCAGCCCGCCGGCGTCGCCAAGCCCGGCGGACACTACTCCCACGGGGTCGTCGTGGAGGACGCCCGGCGCACCCTCTACGTCGCGGGCCAGGTCTCCCTCGACGAGACGGGGAAGCTCGTCGCCCCGGGGGATCCCGAGGGCCAGACCCGCCAGGTGCTCGAGAACATGAGGCGGGTCGTCGAGGCGGCCGGGGGGCGGATGGAGGACGTGGCCAAGACCACCGTCTTCGTCACCCGAAGGGAGTTCCGGGAGGCGGTCGGGCGGGTGCGCAAGGAGTTCTTCCCGGGGGATCCTCCCCCGAACACCTTTTTGGTGGTGTCCAGCCTCGCGAGCCCGGACTTTTTGGTCGAGATCGAGGCGGTCGTCCCCCTGCGCTAGGGGGCGCACTTTCTCCTTTACAACCTGGCCCGCCTCTGCGAACGTGGCAAGGCCCGCGCGGCGGCGCGCGGTCCAGGAGGAGGAGATTCCAAGGTCCTCCAAGGCATGGTAAAAAAGCGGGAGGAGGCTGCCGACCAGTACGCCAAGGGGGGGCGGGCCGATCTGGCCCAGAAGGAGCGGGAGGTGATGGGCTGCCGACCAAGCGGCTGGCCGCGCGGGCGGCGCGCGGATCGGCCAAGCGGTCAAGGAACTCCTGGGCGGATGAGGTCCGCAGAGGGGGGTCGGGAATGAAAAAGCCTGCATACCGGGTCGAGGATGTGGCCACCGCCTTCCGGTGCGAACCGGAGCAGGAGGAGATCATCTCCGCCCTGGCGGAGAGGGACTACCGCATCTTCGAGGTGGAGCAGCCGCCCAACGCTTTCGTTCCCTACCACACCCACAACGAAGAAGAGACTATCATCGTCATCGACGGCGAGATGCAGTTCAACGTCGAGGAGGAACTCGTCCGCGTCGAGAAGGGCGAGATGATCACCATCCGCGACGAGGCCATCCACTCGGCCGCGCCCTTGGGGGGCCGGCCCGCCAGGCTCCTCGTCGCCTTCGGCGGCAGCCGGCACTCCGCCCGGGAGGCGGACTGGGACGGCGAGGAAGAGGACGACATCCGCGGAAGCTTCTGAGGGCTTCCTCCGCTACTTCGCCTACGGGGCGAACCTCTGCCTCGCCGCCATGCGCCGCCGCTGTCCCCTGAGCGCCCCCATCGCGCCCGCGCGCCTTTTGGGCTACTCCCTTCGCATCGCCCTGCCCGCCGACCACCCACCCGGCCAAGGCTTCGCCACCGTGGTGCCTGCGCCGGGGGCTTTCGTCCCCGGCGCCATCTTCCGCCTCCACCCCGAGGACCTCCCGGCCCTGGACGAGTACGAGGGCTGGCCCGAGCTCTACCTGCGCGAGGAGCTTCGGGTGGAATCGCACAAGGGCGCGGCGCCCGCCCTCCTCTACCGGATGCGGGAGCCCCTCCGGCCCGCCCGGCCGAGCACCCCCTACGTCCGGACGCTCAGGAGGGGCTACCGCGACTTCAAGCTCCCGGTGGGCGTCCTCGAGGCGGCCTTGCGGGAGGCCGGGCGAATCCCTTAAAAAAAGGGCACTCCCGCCGCCGGGAAGGGCCCGGCACGTTGGGTAGCCGTTTCGCCAAGCGGGCCCGGCGTGCGGCCGCGAGGAAGCCTCGCCCGCGGCCCGGGCCCCTGAGAAGGAGCAGGAGGATGGCCAAACAGGGTCCGGCCGACGCCGAGTGGCAGCGGCTGGAGGAGGACTCCCATCGGAAGAAGAACTGGAAGCGCTGGGGCCCCTACCTCGCCGAGCGCCAGTGGGGGACGGTGCGGGAGGACTACTCGCCCGGCGGGGACGCGTGGAGCTACTTCCCCCACGATCATGCCCGCTGCCGCGCCTACCGGTGGGGCGAGGACGGGCTCCTGGGCATCACCGACCGGGAGTGCCGGCTCTGCTTCGCGCTGGCGCTGTGGAACGGGCGGGACTCCATCCTCAAGGAGCGGCTCTTCGGCCTCACGGGGCCGGAGGGGAACCACGGCGAGGACGTGAAGGAGTGCTACTTCTACCTCGACTCCACCCCGACCCACTCCTACATGAAGTACCTCTACAA
>CAYMWZ010000255.1:0-4723 GCA_964394385.1 uncultured Nitrospinaceae bacterium
CTCTTCCGATCTGGGCCACCCTGGAGGTCACCTTGGCCATCGAGCGGAGCGCCAAGGAGGGGAGGCCCCTGGACCTCCCCCTCGCCTGAGATGGGCGCCTCCCCCCGGACCCTCCTCGAGGAGCCCGCCTTCCGCCTCCTTCGGGAAGAGTTTCCCGGCGGGGTGCGTTTTATCCTCCCGGGCGACCTGACGGCGGAAGGGGCCGAAAGAGTTTTCGGGGCGCTGGAGAGCCATTCGGGGGCAGGGGAAGGGGCAGAACTCCTTCTCGACGAGGCGGACCTCGCCGACGGGGCGGCCGTCGCCCGGATGGTGGACGCCGTGCGCCTCCTGCTCGCCCGCTTCGGGCGCGTGCGTCTCGTGCGCTCCCCCCAGGTCCTCGCCCACACGATCTACCGCGCGGGGATGCTCCGGCCGGGGAGCCGCCTCGAATTGATCGAGCCCCGCGAGGAGGAGGGCCGGGCGAGCTAGGCCGGCCGCCGGATGCGTCCCGGGCGGCGTCTCGGAGACGATTGGAAGGAGGGATCATGCCAGGCGAAATCTCCCCCGCTGACCCCCATCCCCGCAAGCGCGCGAAGGTGCTCGACGCCGAGATGGCCTACGCCGAGGCGGGGCGGGGGGACCCCATCGTCCTCCTGCACGGCAATCCCACGACCTCCTACCTCTGGCGGAACGTCATCCCCCACCTCGAGGATCTCGGCCGCTGCCTCGCGCCCGACCTCATGAACAGCGGGGACTCGGGCAACATCCCGGGCGGGCGGTGCCGCTACGCCGACCACATCCCCTACCTCGACGCTTGGTTCGAGGGCGCCGGGGCGGCGCGGAACGTGATCCTCGTCCTCCACGACTGGGGGGCGGCGCTGGGGTTCTACCGCGCCTGCCGCCACCCGGAGCAGATCCGGGGGATCGCCTACATGGAGGCGATGGTCCGGCCGCGCCTGTGGTCGGATCTTCCCGAGGAGCGCATCCCCGTCTTCAAGAGGCTGCGCGGCCCCGAGGGGGAGCGGATGGTGATGGAGGAGAACTTCTTCGTCGAGACCATGCTCTTCGAGCGGGGCATCGTCCGGGAGCTCGCCGAGGAGGAGAAGGCCGCCTACCGCCGGCCCACCGAGGACCCCCAGAAGCGCAAGCAGACCCACCAGTGGGCGTGCGAGATCCCCTTCGAGGGGGAGCCCGCGGACAACTACAAGCTCGTCAAGCGCTACAGCGACTTCCTCGGCGCGAGCGAAAGCCTCCCCAAGCTCTTCGTCAGCTGCGCGCAGGGCCACGCCCTGGCCGGGGCGGCGCGGGAGCACTGCCGCAAGTGGCCGAACCAGGAGGAGATCACCCTGCCCGCCCGGCACTACCTCCAGGAGGACTGCCCGCATGAGCTGGGCCAGGCGCTCGCGGCCTTCGTCCGGCGGGTGCGGGGGTGAGCTACTTGCGCTGGGCGTACTCCCACTCGTCGGGGTCGTAGGTGGCCTGGGTGTTGCCGAAGAGGCCGCCCCGCCGCTTGACCTCGGCCTTGGCCCGCTCCCAGGAGCCGGCGTCCATGCCGATCTCCAGGAGATAGCCCGTCGGGTCGTGGAAGTAGATGGAGATGAGCCCGAGCCCCCCGTGGCCGAAGGGCCCGTAGTGCTTGATCTTCTCCCGCCGGAAGGTGCCGAGCCAGTGGTCGATGTCCTCGAAGCGGCCCTTGAGCGCCCAGTGGACGAAGTGGCCCTTGGGCACCTCGGGGGTCGAGTCGTTGAGGGCGAAGACGACCTCCCCCACCTTGACCCACACCTGGGGGGTGCGGCCGGCCGCCTTCTCGAAGGGTTTGTCCCCGTGGCGGTGGATCACGCTCCCCCCGAGGATGCGGGTGTAGAAATCCTCCGACTCCCCGAGGTCGCGGACGGCGAGGGCGAGGTGGTCGAGCCCGGTGATGCGCATCCTGAGAACCCTCCGTCGGCCCCCCGCGCACGCGCCCTCTCGGGGGCGCGGGGGATTCGTGTATTATACCGGCTCCGGGTTTCCCCGCATGGGCCGCCCGCCCGCCGCGCGCGGGGCCGCCCCCTTCGAGCGGACGTTCACAGGAGGAGCCGACGTGGCCGAGATTCACCCCCTGATCAAGAACCGCCGGAGTTTCCGCACCTTCAGCGGCGTCCCGCCCGAGCCCGAGAAGCTCGAGGCCATGCTGGAGGCCTTCCGCTGGGCGCCCTCCTCGAACAACCGCCAGCCCTGGCGGATCATCATCGCGCGCTCGCCCGAGGCCCACAAGAAATTCGACGAGTGCCTGAGCGAGGGCAACCTCCAGTGGGCGACGGCCGCGCCGCTCAAGATGATCATCCTGGGCAACCCCGAGGAGCAGCCCGAGCGCTTCGGCCAGCAGCGGTGGCTCCTCGAGGTGGGGCTCGCCCTGGAGAACCTCTTGCTCCAGGGAAGCCACCTCGGCCTGACCGTCCACGCCATGGCGGGCTGGGACGAGCCCACCGTGCTCAAGAACTTCAACATCCCCCAGCCCTTCCGGGTGGCCGCCCTCTTCACCGTGGGCTACCCCGGCCGGACCGAGGATCTCCACCCCGACGTCCAGAAGAAGGACAAGGCCCCTCCCGCCCGCAAGCCCCCCGAGGAGATCTTCTTCTGGGACACCTACGGCGGAAAGGGCAAGCCCTAGGGGGATTTCTCCTCCGGCCGGATGCGGGCCGTTGACGGGGGAGAGCGCAAATCCTTAGAATTTCCGGGCCTCTGCGGCGAGGGCGCCCATGCGCGCGCGGACGCCCTCTCGCTCGCCGCTCGGACATTCAACCGATAGGATCGCTTTGTTCTCTTCCGACTTCCTCCAGCAGCTGGTCATCGCGCTGCCCGCGATCCTCTTGGCGCTGACCCTCCACGAGGTGGCCCACGGCTGGGTGGCCGACAAGCTGGGGGACCCGACCGCCCGCCTCCTGGGGAGGCTCAGCCTCAACCCCCTCGTCCACCTGGACCCCATGGGCACGCTCGCCTTCGTCCTCTCGCTCGCGGCGGGGATGGGCTTCGGGTGGGCCAAGCCCGTCCCGGTGGACGCCCGCAACCTCGCCCGGCCCCGCCGGGACATGATGTGGGTGGCGCTGGCGGGCCCGGCGACGAATTTCCTCCTCGCCATCGCGAGCCTGGTCGTTTATGTGCACATGCAGCGCTTCGGCCTGGACGCCGGGCTGGTGGGGGAGCCCCTCGGCCTCATGCTCCGGGCGAGCTTCACGATCAACACGGCGCTGGCGGCCTTCAACCTCATCCCCATCCTCCCCTTCGACGGGGGGAGGATCCTGGCGGGGCTTCTCCCCGCCCGGCTGGCCTGGCAGTATCAGCGGAGCGAGCCCTATGGCTTCTTCATCGTGCTGGGGCTCATCATCCTGGGCTGGTTGCGCTGGATCATGTGGCCGATCTACACCACACTCCTGGCGGCCGAGCTGGCCCTGGTGAGGAACCTCTTGCGCCTCATGGGAATCCTCTGAGCGGGCCGCCGCGCCCGCCGAGGGGCGAAGATGAAAGCCGAACGGGGAAAGAGGGTCCGCTTCCTCTCGGGCGTCCAGCCCTCGGGGAGGCTCCACCTGGGCAACTATTTCGGCGCCCTCAAGCAGCACATCGCCCTCCAGGATGAGGGCGAGGCCTTCTACTTCATCGCCAACCTCCACGCCATGACCACCGTCCAGGAGCCGCGCGCCCTCGCCCGCCAGACGGCGGACGTGGCGCTCGACTACCTGGCCCTGGGCCTGGACCCCAAGCGGGCCGTCTTCTTCCGCCAGTCCGACGTGCCCGAGGTGGCGGAGCTCGCCTGGGTGCTCTCCTGCGTCACCGGCAAGGGCCTCCTCGACCGCGCCACCTCCTACAAGGACAAGGTCGCCCGCGGCATCACCCCCTCGGTGGGGCTCTACTACTATCCCGCCCTCATGGCGGCGGACATCCTGATCTACCGCTCGAACGTCGTCCCCGTGGGGGAGGACCAGGTCCAGCACATCGAGATGACCCGCGACATGGCCCTCGCCTTCAACAACGCCTACGGGGAGGTCTTCCCCATCCCCCAGTACCGCCTGGACGCCGGGGCCAAGGTGCCCGGCCTCGACGGCCAGAAGATGAGCAAGAGCTACGGCAACACCATCGAGATCTTCGAGGAGGGGAGCGCCCTGCGCAAGAAGGTGATGGCCATCGTGACCGACTCGACCCCCTTGGAGGCCCCCAAGGATCCAGAGAGCTGCAACGTCTTCGCCCTCTACCGGCTCGTGGCCGGGGAGGCCGAGGCCGAGCAGATGCGCGGGCGCTACCGGGCGGGAGGCTACGGCTACGGGGAGGCGAAGAAGGCGCTCCTCGAGCGGCTGGTTGAATACTTCCGGCCCTTCCGCGAGGAGCGCAAGCGCCTCGCCAAGGACCCCGCCCGCGTCGAGGCCGTCCTCGCCGAGGGAGGGGCCCGCGCCCGCGCCGAGGCCCAGGCCACCATGCGCCTGGTCCGCGAGGCCGCCGGGCTTCCGGCCGCCCCCGTCGAGGCGGCCGAGGCGGCGGGCCTTCGCCCGGCCCGGGGCGCATGACGTGAAGATGGCCACCGACTACAAGAAACTCTTGAACCTGCCCAAGACCGCCTTCCCCATGAAGGCCGACCTCGCCCGGCGCGAGCCCGAGATGCTCGCCGCCTGGGAGCGGATGGGCATCTACCAAAAGCTGCGGGCCGCCTCCAGGGGCCGGGAGAAGTACATCCTCCACGACGGCCCCCCCTACGCGAACGGCCACATCCACA
>CAYMWZ010000256.1:0-4704 GCA_964394385.1 uncultured Nitrospinaceae bacterium
CGACGCCGCTCGCGCGGGGCCCTTGTCGGCACAGGGGCCGTATGCTAGAAGCCCTCTTTTGTCGTCCCAAGCCCAGGCGCCTGCCCCGGAGAAAGAAGCCAAGGCGAAGATAGGATGAAAGATTTGTCCCGCCGCCATCAGGCCGGCTCGGTCGGCCTGACCGAGACGAAGCGCCTCACTCTCCCCGAGCCCTTCCGCACGGACTCCGGCCGGACGCTTCCCCAGGTGACGGTCGCCTACGAAACCTACGGCACGCTCAACCGCTCCGCGGACAATGCGATCCTCATCATCCACGCCCTCACGGGCGACGCCCACGCGGCCGGCTACCACACGCCCCAGGACTCCCGCCCCGGCTGGTGGGACCCCATGATCGGGCCGGGGAAGGCCATCGACACGGAAAAATACTTCGTCGTCTCCTCGAACAACCTGGGCGGATGCTCGGGAACCACGGGACCGGCCTCGATCGATCCCGAGACGGGCCGCCCCTACGGAATGCACTTCCCCGTCGTGACCGTGGAGGACACCGTCCGCCTCCAGAAGCGCCTCCTTGACGCGCTCGGGGTCAAGCGCCTGCGCAGCGTCATGGGCGGCTCGATGGCGGGGATGCAGTCCCTGGAGTGGGGGCTCAGGTACGGCGACTTTTGCGACTCGATCATCCCCATCGCGGGGGCGGCGCGGCTCGCCCCGATGGGCATCGCGTGGGACAAGATCGGCCGCAGCGCCATCATGGCCGACGCCGGGTGGCGGGAGGGCGAATATCCTCCCGGCGCGGGGCCCAAGAGAGGGCTGAGCGCCGCCCGCATGATCGGGCACATCACCTACCTGAGCAACGCGATCATGTGGCAGAAGTTCGGCCGCCGCGTGAGGGACGAGGGCAAGCTGCTGGAAGACGTGACGGCGCGCTTCGAGGTGGAGAGCTATCTCGACCACCAGGGAGCGAAGCTCGTCGAGCGCTTCGACGCCAACTCCTACATCTACCTCTCCCGGATGATGGATCTTTACGACGCCGCGGCGGGCTTTCCCAGCCTGGAGGCGTCCCTCGCGCGCCTGCGGACGAAGTGCATGCTGGTGTGCTTCATCTCAGACTGGCTCTACCCTCCGCATTGCAGCATCGAGATCGCCGAGATCCTCCAGCGCCTCGGGCAGGAGGTCGAGCTCCACACCGTCGAGTCCACCTACGGCCACGACGCCTTCCTCGTCCAGTACGATCAGCTCACCCGGATCGTGGGCGGCTTCCTCGGGCGCCTGGAAAGGGGAGGATCCATCGGCATCGACGCCATGCCCATCCCCCGGGGGACGCGCCGGTTCGTGCTGACCTTCCCCGCCGCCGAGGTGCGCAAGCCCGTCCTCTGGGAGCTGGGCAAAAAGTTCTCCTTCAGCATCAACATCATGCGGGGGGACGTGAGCAGCGAGTCGGGCTGGCAGGTGTGCGAGCTCGAGGGAGAGGAGGACGAGATCGCCCGGGCGGTCTCCCACCTCAGGGGCCGAGGAATCTGGGTGGACCCGGGAGGGGTGGATCCAATCGACCACGACCGGGCCGAGGTGGTATAGAAGGAAGGACGTCAATTCGGGAGTCGCCCCGGCGGGGCCAGACCTTAGGCATGAGGAGGGAAGAATGAGCGAGCTTCAAGAACCCATCGTCGTCGTCAAGTACTCCGACTTCACCTGACCTTTCTGCTATGTGGCCACCGTGGGTGGCACACGGGTCCTCGAGCAGGAACCCGACGTCCGGGTGGAGTGGGTGGGCTGGGAGGGAAGGCCCCCCGGCCAGCCCTTCGCCGGCTACTCCCCGGAGCGCAAGCGGGAGAACTACGAGAAGAACCACAAGCCCCTCGCCGACAAGTACGGGGTGCCCATCCGCCCGGCCGGCGCGGACTACCGCACCACCAACGCCCACCTGGCCACCTACTACGCCCGGGACAAAGGCAAGTTCAAAGAGTTCCGCGACCGCATCTACAAGGCGCGCTGGGTGGACAACCTCGACCTCGAAAGCCCCGACGTGCTCGCCCGGCTCGGCGAGGAGGTGGGCCTGGACGGTGAGGAGATCAAGCGCGTGATCGCCGAAAAGCGCTACCTCGCCGCCCTCCACTCCCAGCGCGCCCAGGGCAAGGGCCTGGGCATCCACGGGATCCCCTCCTTCGTCGTTCAGGGGAAGATCTTCTGGGGGAAGGACGTCATCGACGACGTCAAGGCCGAGGTCGCCCGGCTGAGGGAGGAGCGCCTGGCGAAGGAAAAGCAAGCGAGCTGAGCGACCCGACTCCCCCCCTCGCGCGCCAGGGTTTTGCGCCGCGGGGGCCTTCCCGAGCGGAGGAGAGGCCGCCATGATGCCTTACGACGGGGTGGTGATCGGCGCGGGACACAACGGCCTCATCTGCGCGGCCTACCTGGCCCGGGCCGGCCTCAAGGTAGCCGTGGTGGAGGGCGCCGCCGAGATCGGGGGCGGGGCCACCACCCAGGAGTTCCTCCTGCCCGGCTACCGCTCGAACATGCACGCGAACTTCTTCATCGGGCTCGAGGACTTCCCCGTCGTCCGCGACCTGGAGCTCGACCGGCACGGCTTCCGCTGGATCACCCCCGAGGTCCAGCACGCCGCCCTGTTCCGGGACGGCTCGGCCGTCCTCCTCCACCGGGACCCCGAGCGGAGCGCCGCCTCGATCGGCCGCTTCTCGGCCCGCGACGCCAAGGCCTACCTCGCCCTCCACCGCCGCTACGCGGTCGAGCTGGCCCCCCTGATGCGGAGCTTCCTCTTCCATCCCCCCCTGCCGCGCGAGGAGGTGGCCGCCCGCCTCGACGGGGAGATGGGCCGTGAGTTCCTCTCCCTGGCCCCGATGTCCATCTCGGAGGCCGTGGCGGCCCACTTTGAGAGCCCCCAGCTCCGGGCGCTCTTCAACCTCTTCGCCCACGCCATCACGGTCGAGGACGAGCCCGGAACGGGGCTCTTCCTCCCCAGCCTCTTCTCCACCCACACCACCCTGGGGCTGCCCTGCGGGGGGGCCCTCGAGTTCCCCCGGGCCCTCGAGCGGATCATCCTCGCCCACGGGGGGAGCGTCCGGCGAGGGTCCCCCGCCCGGGAGGTCCTCCGGGAGGGGGGCCGCGCGGCCGGGGTCCTGCTGGACTCGGGCGAGCGCATCCCGGCCCGCCGGTTCGTGGCCTCAAGCCTCAACGCCCCCGCCTCGATCCGCCTGGCGGGCGAGGACGCCTTCCCGCCGGAGGTGAACGAGAAGATGCGCCGCTGGAACTGGGGCTTCCACTCCCTCGCCACCCTCCACCTGGCGCTCGCCGAGCCGCCCCGCTACGCGGCCGAGCGCTTCGACTCAGACGTCGCCCGCGCCTTCAACGTCATCTTCGGCGCCGAGAGCGAGACCGAGGTGTTCGAGAACGCACGGGAGCGGCGCGCCGGGAAGCTGCCCCGCCGACCCATGGGCAACGGGGCCTGCAACAGCGTGCACGACCCCTCCTACGCGCCCGCGGGAGGCCACCTGGCCTTCTGGTGGCCCGGCGCCCCCTACGCGCTCGCCGAGGGCGGGCCCGCCCGGTGGGACGCCATCCGGGAGGAGGTGGCCGGGCGGCTGCTCGGCGTGTGGCGGGAGTACGCGCCCAACCTCACCCCCCGCAACGTGCGCGCGGCCAAGCTCTTCACGCCCCTCGACATCGAGCGCAGCAACCCGAACATGGTGCGCGCGGCGGTCCGGATGGGGGCCTACACGGTCGACCAGCTCGGCGTGAACCGGCCCCACCCCCTCCTCTCGGGCATGCGCACCCCCCTCCCGGGCTTCTACTTGTGCGGGTCGAGCTGCCAGGGGGGCGGGATCAACGGAGCGCCCGGCTACAACGCGGCGGGGGTGATCGCCGAGGATCTGAAGATCGAGAAGAAGTGGTGGACCCCCCTTCCCGCCCCCATCCTCGCGGCCTAGCGGGGTCCCTCCTCCGGGACCATCACCACGGCCTCGATCTCGACCAGATCCTCCTCGTTGAGGGAGCGCACCTCGACGATGGTGCGCGCCGGAAGGTGGAGCCCGAAGTACTCCTCGAAGAGGCGGTTGACGACAGGCCGGTGGGCCTTCATGTCGGTCACATAGACGACCGTGGAGAGGAAGGTGGCCATGGAGCCACCGGCCTCCTCGGCGATGGCCTTGAGGTTCTCCATGGCGCGCCGCGCCCTCGCCTCGATGGTGGGCTCGGTGAGCTTCCCGGTGGCGGGATCGATGCCGCGCTGGCCGGCGATGAACAGGAGGTTCCCGGCCCGACGGGCCTGTGCGAAGGCCCCCGTCGGGGCCGGGGCAAGGCGGGTGTGCACGGTCCTGGGCTCTTTCAACTCGCTCCCTGAGATGCGCGAGGGCTCTTCCGGCGGGGAGGGAATGACCCTTACTTCTTCTTGCCCTTGCCTGGAAGCTCGGCCGGAAAGGCGATCTTCAACCACTGCTGGGTGAGCAGCAAGGCCGCGTTTTCATCCTTTCCCGGAATGAAGGCGATGGGCTCCTTGGGCTTGCCGCCGTCCTTCTCCAGCATGTAAACGTCCACGCCGAAGCCGTAGAGATCGTGCTGGCGCGCCTCGAGGTTGTAATTGATGCCGTTGTGGGTCAACTGGGGCATTGCGTCCTTCCTCGCGGGCGGCGGAGAACCCGCCGGCGCATCCATCGGACCGAAGAACCGCTCATCATAGCCGAACGGCCGGCCGGCCGTAAACCCGGCCGGGGGGGGCCG
>CAYMWZ010000257.1:0-4698 GCA_964394385.1 uncultured Nitrospinaceae bacterium
GTCCGCCCCGCTAGAGTCCCACAGGTGCACAAGCGTTTTCATCGTATCTATCTCAAGACGAAGGTGAAGGTGACCTTTCCCATCTTGCTGGATACGCGAGGGATGATCAAGAAGCTCTACCGCACGACCGGCATTCCTGAGACCTTCATCGTGGACAAGCGGGGAATCCTCGTGAAGAAGGTCATCGGCGCCATCGACTGGTCGAAGCCCGAGGTGGTCGAGTTCTTCCGGACGCTCATCCGGGCGGGCATGCAGGGGGATCGCGCGTTCGTGGTCTTCAGCAGCATGGCGGAGTTGCAACGGCACGCGTTTCAGGGATGCAAGGAGGAGCGAAGCTAATGCCCAAGGAGAAGATGAGGGAGCATTCCACCCGGAGGAGATTCCTCGCCATTGCGGCTTCGTTTGTGGCCTTGGGCGGAGGGATGTGGTATTTCCTGACGCCGGGAGGGATCGCCACGGCCGACCCGCGGGTCCTCCCGGCCGTCCCGCGCGTGCCGAGGCCAAAGACGCTGCCGCCGGAGCTTTTCGCCGGGAGGGCGCGGCGCGCCTACGAGGTGGCGCGGGATCATCCGGAGCTCCTCGAGCGGATGCCCTGCTACTGCGGCTGCTACGTAAGCGACCGCCACCAGAACAACCTGGACTGCTACACCGACAGGCACGCCGTCGGGTGAGCGATCTGCCAGGACATCTCGCTGGACGCGAGAAGATTGTACGAGCAGGGCAAGCCGATTCCCGAGATCAAGCGGTGGATCGATCAAAAGTACGCGCGCTACAACCCGCACCCCCGCCGGTGAGATGAACATGAGCGCAATCATCGGCCAGTGGTACATCTTCCTCTCGCAGGCGGCCTACGCGCTCTACGGCCCCATCAACTACTGGATCGACGCGCTCCAAATCCCCGTCTTGAGCGCTTTTCTGTTCGGCGTCCTGGGCTCGCTCTCGCCCTGCCAGATGACGGGAAACCTGGCGGCGGCCTCCTACGCGGCGCAAAGGCCGGGCGAATCCGCCTTCGTCCTCCAGGCGGGGGCGTTTTTCACGGCCGGGAAAATGCTGGCCTACGCCATTTTTGGCGCTCTTGCCTTTTTCATTGGCACGGCGCTTGAGGCCAAGTCGATCCCCTTCGTGATCCTCTACCGGAGGCTGCTCGGCCCCGTCTTCATCTTGGCGGGTCTGTATTTCCTCGGGGTCATCCGGCTGCGGTTCCACTTTGGCGGGGGGCTCTCCCAAAGGCTGGAAGGGTTGAGCCCGGGGAACGGGGCCCTGGGGGCGGGGTTTCTGGGCTTTGCCGTCTCCTTCTCCTTCTGTCCCACCCTCTTCGTCCTCTTCTTCGGCTGGGTGCTCCCCCTCAGCCTGAAGAACCCGGGCGGGCCGCTCTTCCCGGTCGTCTTCGGTCTTGGGACGGCCGCTCCGCTTCTGCTCGCGGCAGGGGCCGTGGCGGCCGGCGGGAGCCTCGCCGGGCAGTGGCTGGGAAACTTGGGGCGGTGGAACGGTGTCCTTCGAAAGGCCGCGGGCGCCGTTTTCCTGCTTGCGGAGGCGCACGACGCGCTGGTGTACAACTTGCTCTAGAGCCGCGTTCGCGTCACCCCACGCGGGCCACCACCCGGGCGGGGGCGCCCTCGATGCGGTAGAGCTTGACGGGGAAGGCGAACATCTCGAACTCCCGGTCCTCGAACGTCTCGAGGTTGATGACGTGCTCGATCAGGGGGATCCCCCGGCCCAGGACGGTGCGGTGGCCCACGGCGCTGTCGTCTTTGCTCACCACCGAGTCGGGCCGGAGGCCCGGGTCGATGGAGTGGTCCATGCAGAGCGCCTTCATCCCCGAGTCGCACAGGAATTCGCACGCCTCCCGGTCGAGGAAGGGGTTCCGGGCGAAGTAGTCGGGGGTGAAGAACGCCTCCTTGGACCAGCCCGTCCAGGAGACAGCGATGGCGCCCCGGAGGCGCCTCTTGTCGAAGCCGGGGGCGGCCTCCAGGTGGGCGCGCGTGATGGGCTGGCCGGGCCTGGCCCGCCCCCTCAGGTCGATCTTGACCGCTCTTCCGAAGAAGGTCTCGAGGGGCATCTCGTCGATCGTCGCTCCGTCCGGAAAGAAGTGGCTGGGGGCGTCGATGTGGGTGCCCTGGTGGATCGCCATCTTGACGGCGCTGTTCTGCCGCCCGTGGGTCGGGTGCTCGTGGAAGCGCCAGAACTCCACGGGGGGGAAGGTGGGCACCAGGCAGAGGTCGGGGTGGCCCAGGGGGGCGGTCAGGTCGACGAGGCGCGGCATGGATGAGCCTCCTTCAGCGCGGGCTGCGCTCGGTCTTGACGACTGAGAGGTTGTGCCTGCGGAAAAACTCCTCCAGGAGCGCCCGGAGGGCCTCGGGCCGGTCGAGCTGGGGGAAGCCCCCCGCCCCCTCGATCACCACCGCCTCGCAGGCGGGGATTCCCTCGGCCAGGCGCTGGGCCGCGGCGCGGCGCCCCTCGTCCCGCTCCCCCGCCACCGCGAGGACCGGGCACCGCACTCGGCCGAGCCTCTCCGTGAGGTCCGGCGCCGTGAGATCGGCGCTCAGGGCGGCGGCGTAGCCCGCGGGAGAGTTGCGCAGGAACAGGCGGTGGCGCTCGGCCCTCTCCTTGGGGGACATCCCGCGGGGCTCGCCTCCCTCGGCCTTTCGGGCCTTGTAGGCCGCCTGCATGTCCCCCCCGGCGGCGAGCGCCATCCGCCGGAGGAGGGCTTCGCGCGCCTCGCCCGCTGGGGGGGCGGGGTCGGCCCCGATCAGGACGAGGGCGGCCGCCAGCTCCGGGCGCTCGGCCGCGAGCCAGAGGGAGGTCCGCGCCCCCAGGCCGTGGCCGATCAGGACGGGCCGGTGGGCGCCCAGCGCAGCCGCGAGGCGGGCGAGATCCTCCCCCGTCTCTTCTAAGGTGTAGGGCCCGCGGGGGCTGGCCGAGCGGCCGTGGCCGCGGGGTTCCACGGCGGCGACGCGGTGGCTGGCCTCCAGGAAGGGGATGAGCCGCCGCCAGACCCAGACCGTGTCCCCCAGGCCCGGCACCAGGATGACCCAGGGGCCTTCCCCCGACACCTCGCAGCAGAGGATGACGGGGTCGTCGGTCCCCGTGGGGCTCAGCTTCAGGTAGCGGGCGGTGCGGGGGGATTCCCCTGCGGCGCGGGCCATCGGTCCCCTACTGCGCCGCGAGGGCCTGGACGACCTCGCGCAGGCGGGCCGCGGTGGCCTCGAAGAACTGGGCGCCGATCGCGGCGTCGGCCACCGTGGGGTCGCCCGAGACGCCCGAGGGCGCCCGGTTGCGGTTGAAGTCGGAGGGGCGCATCAGCACCCCTCGGTGGTGCATGTCGCGCACCATGAGCGGGTGCTTGGGGACGTTGAGGTTCTTGACGGCGGCCGTCATGTCTACCAGGTCGGGCCTCAGGTGGAGCATCATCGCCGTCTCGAACTCCCCGCTGTGGCCCATCCCGCCGATTTCGCTCTTGCGCAGCTTGGCCGCGACCTCGTTGCCCAGGTGGAAATAGGTGATGAGCCACATCTCGATCCCCAGCTCGTAGCGCAGGGGCACCAGGGCGGACTGGAGGGGGGCGTTGTTCCCCCCGTGGCCGTTCACGAGGAGGATCTTCTTGTAGCCCGCCCGGTGGACCGAGCGGATGAGGTCGCGCACCACGGCGAGGAAGGTCTCGAGCGAGAGCGTGAGGGTCCCGGCGTAGTCGGCATGGTGAAGCGACATGCCCGCCCACATGGTGGGGGCGAGGACCACGTTCGGAAGGTCTTCCACCGCCCTCTTGCATACGCTGGTGACGAGAAGCGTGTCCACCACCACGGGGTTGTGGGGGCCGTGCTGCTCGATGGCGGCGAAGGGCAGGACCACGGTCGCGCCCCCCTCGGCCATCTTCTTGTGTTGGGGCCAGTTCAGCTCTTCCCAAAGGGTCACGGCGGCGTCCTCGTGCAAGTGAAAGCGCGCGAGCGGAAAGCCTCGCAGGTTTCCGCCGGGGGGGCAACTGGGGCGTGGGCTTCCCCGGGCGGGCTCCTTGCCTGCTCTCGAAATTCATGGTTTTTTATGCCCTGGGTCGAGGGCCAAATCGATCGCGAAACCCGGGGGGCAGGGACTTGGAGCTTCACTCGCTGGATCAGGCCCGCGAGGACCACCGCTGGATGGCAGAAGCCCTCCGGCTCGCCGAGCGGGCCGAGAGCGCGGGGGACGTGCCCGTGGGCGCCATCATTGTCCGGGGGGGCGAGATCCTCGGCCGGGGCTACAACCGCCGGGAAGCCGCCTGCGACCCCACCGCGCACGCCGAGATCCTGGCGCTCAGGGAGGCGGCCCAGGGAGTGGGGCTCTGGCGGCTGGATGGCGCCACCGCGTACGTGACGCTCGAGCCCTGCCCGATGTGTGCGGGGGCGCTGGTGAACGCCCGCGTCGCGCGGCTGGTCTTTGGCGCCCAGGACGCCAAAGGGGGGGCCTGCGGCTCGCTCTTCGACATCACCTCGGATCCCAGGCTGAACCACCGGGTCCAGGTCACCTCGGGCGTGCTCGCCGAGGAGAGCGCGCGCCTCCTGCGCTCCTTCTTTGAGGAGAGGAGGCGCCTCGCGCGCGACGGGCGCGGGATGGGAAGCTGAGAAGTCCGGAGAGGTGGCCGAGTCCGGTTTAAGGCGGCAGACTCGAAATCTGTTGTGCAGGCGACTGCACCGGGGGTTCGAATCCCTCCCTCTCCGCCAGACA
>CAYMWZ010000258.1:0-3948 GCA_964394385.1 uncultured Nitrospinaceae bacterium
GCAGCAGCGCGACCGGCTGAGCATCGTCGGGAAGATGAGCGCCCAGGTGGCCCACGCGATCCGGAACCCGCTCTCGGCCATCAACCTGAACGCTGAGCTCTTGGAGGATGAGCTGTGCCGCTTCGAGAGGGCGGACACCTCCGAGGCGTGGTCGCTCCTTCGCTCGATCAAGACCGAGGTGGATATCCTCCGCCAGGTGACGGACGACTACTTGAAGTTCGTGCGCATGCCGCGCTCCGACCGCCGGCCCGGCGACCTCAACGAGCTGATCGAGGAACTCTTGAACTTCTACGCCGAGGAGGCGGCGAGCCGGGGGATCGCGATCCGGCGCGAGCTGGACCCGGACCTTCCCGAGGTGGCGCTGGATGAGGCGCAGATGAACGTGGCGCTTCACAACCTGATCCGCAACGCCTTCGACGCCATGCCGGGCGGGGGCTGCCTCGCCGTCCGCAGCCGCCTCAGCGGGGGCCGGGTGGGGGTCGAGGTCAGCGACACGGGGGTCGGGATCCGGGCCGAGGATCAGACCTCCCTCTTCACGCCCTTCTTCACCACCAAGGCGAACGGCACGGGCCTCGGCCTCGTCCTCACCCAGCAGATCGTGGCCGAGCACCGCGGCTCCATCCGCTTCGCCAGCCAGGAGGGCGCGGGGACCACCTTCCACATCGACCTCCCGGCCGCCGCGCAGCAGGAGGCGCAGGTATGAGGGCGAACAGCGAGATCCACGTCCTGGTCGTCGACGACAAGCGGGGCAGCCGGGAGGCGCTGCAGAAGATGATCGCCAAGGAGGGCTTCCGCGTCTCCCTCGCGCACGACGCCGAGACCGCGGCCGAGATGCTCGGGCGGGATCCGGCGAACGTGGTGATCACGGATCTCAGGATGCCCGGGATGGACGGCATCAGCCTGCTCAAGCAGATCAAGCGCAAGAGCCCGGAGACCGAGGTGATCCTCATCTCGGGGTTCGGCACCGTCGAGGCCGCCGTCGAGGCCATGCGGGAGGGCGCCTACGACTTCCTCACCAAGCCGCTCGAGCGCATGGTGGTCCACAAGGCGATCGCCAAGGCGGTGGAGAAGCAGGAGCTCCTGCGCGAGAACGCCGACCTCAGGGCCCAGCTCCAGAGCCTGCGCGATGAGTCCGGCCTCATCGGGAACAGCGCCCCCATGTGGCGCGTGAAGGAGCTCATCCGCCAGGTGGCCCCCACCTCGGCCACCGTCCTCATCCTGGGCGAGAGCGGGACGGGGAAGGAGCTGGTCGCCAGCGCCATCCACGCGACGAGCGATCGGGAGGGCAAGCCCTTCGTCAAGCTCAACTGCGCCGCCCTGCCCGAAACCCTGCTTGAGAGCGAGCTCTTCGGCTACGAGCGGGGGGCCTTCACGGGCGCCGTCGCGCGCAAGGAGGGGCGCTTCCGCCTGGCCCACCAGGGGACGCTCTTCCTCGACGAGATCGGGGAGATGCCTTTGACGCTCCAGCCCAAGATCCTGCGCGTGCTGCAGGAGGGCGAGTTCGAGCGCGTGGGGGGCACCGAGACCCTGAAGGGGGACGTGCGCATCATCGCCTCGACGAACCGGGACCTCGAGCGGGCCGTCGCCGAGCGCCTCTTCCGGGAGGACCTCTACTACCGGCTCAACGTCATCAGCATCCGCCTGCCCTCCCTGCGCGAGAGGCGGAGCGACATCCCCCTCCTCGTCGAGCACTTCGTCCAGCGCTTTGCCGTGAAGAACAACCGGCCCGTGCGCGCCTTCTCCCGCGAGGCGGTCGAGCTGATGTCGAACTACGACTGGCCCGGCAACGTGCGCGAGCTCGAGAACACCATCGAGCGCGCCGTCGTGCTGAGCCGGGGGGAGATCCTGATGGCCGAGGACCTCCCCGCCCACGTCGCCAAGGGGGAGCGGCCCGCCGAGGAGCGCCCCGTCGGGGCCGACGCCCACGTCGTCAGCATCCCGGTGGGGACCCCCCTGGCCGAGGTGGAGCGGCGGATCATCCTGGAGACCCTCCGCCGCGCCGGCGGCGACAAGAGCGCCGCCGCCCGCCAGCTCGGCATCGCCACCCGCACCATCTACCGCAAGCTCGATCAGGCCGCGCGGGCCAAGGCGGAGTGAGGGGGGCGGGCCCCTGCTTCCGCCCCTCGGCCTTTTTCCCGCCCCTCCCGATCTGTCCTACAATGATCCCCGGAGCGGAGGTTCGCCCCGGAAGCCGCCCCGCCCCCCACGCCCGCCTTGCCGCCTTGAGGAGGGCCGACCATGCCCGTCGAAGGCAAGAACCTGATCGCAGGCCAGTGGATGCCGGCTGCGGGCGGCGCCGCGTTCGAGAGCACGAACCCCGCCCAGACGGACGAGGTGATCGGCCGCTTCCCGCGCTCGGGAGCCGGGGACGCCGGGCGCGCGGTGGCCGCCGCCAAGGAGGCCTTCCCCGGGTGGCGCGCCCTCTCGCGCGTCAGGCGCGGGGAGCTCTTCGATGAGTTCGTCCAGCTCGTCAAGGCGGAGAGGGAAAAGCTCGCCGAGCTCGTCTCGCGCGAGTGCGGAAAGCCCATCAACGAGGGCCTGGCCGACGTGGTCGAGGGCATCCACATGGCCCAGTACGTGGTGGGGACGACCCGCATGCCCCACGGCCAGGTGCTCGCCAGCGAGTTCGCGCAGAAGGACTCCTTCGTCGTGCGCAAGCCCAAGGGCGTGATGGCCGTCATCACCCCCTGGAACTTCCCCTTCGCCATCCCCCTCTGGCTCATGGGGCCCTCCCTCGTGGAGGGGAACACCGTGGTCTTCAAGCCCTCGGAGGACACCCCGGCCGTGGGGGGGAGGCTCGCCGAGCTGATGCGGGAGGCGGGCTTCCCGCCGGGCGTCGTGAACCTCCTCCACGGGACCGGGGAGGAGGCGGGGGCGCCCCTCGTCTCCCATCCCGATGTCGAGGCGGTCCTCTTCACGGGCTCCTTCGAGGTGGGCCAGGCCATCCGCCGGGTCTGCGCCGCGAGCGACCACCGGCTCGCGGTGTGCGAGATGGGCGGGAAGAACGCCTTGATCGTCCTCAAGGACGCCCGGCTGGACATGGCCGTCAAGGCGGGGATCCTCAGCGCCTTCAAGACCGCGGGCCAGCGGTGCGTGAGCGCGGGCCGGATCCTCATCGAGGAGCCGATCTACGAGGCGTACTGCGAGCGCTTTGTCGAGATGGCCCGCCGGGTGCGGGTGGGGGACCCCCTGGACGCGGCCACCTTCATGGGCCCCCTCATCAACGAGGCCGCGGTCCAGAAGGTCTCGGGCTACAACCGCCTGGCGCGCGAGGAGGGGGGCGAGGTCCTCTACGACGGGAGCGCCCTCAAGGGGGCGGACTACAGGCGGGGCCACTTCATGGGGCCCTTCGTCTACCGGATGGAGCACGGCGCGAGGAGCCGGGTCCTGCGCGAGGAGGTGTTCGGCCCCCACGTGGCGCTGGTCCCGGTCCGGGACGTGGACCACGCCATCGAGGTCTACAACGACACCCCCTATGGCCTCGCCTGCTCGGTCGTGACCGAGGACTACCGCAAGGCCCGGCGGGTGCAGGCGGAGTGCGAGTTCGGCCTCGGCTACGTGAATCTCCCCACCATCGGGGCCGAGGTGCACCTTCCCTTCGGGGGCGTCAAGCGGAGCGGCACGGGGATGCCCTCGGCCGCCGCCCTGGCGGACGCCGTGACCCACAAGGTGGCCTGGACGGTGAACCACGCCGAGGCGATCGAGCTCGCCCAGGGCCTCTCGGCAGAGGTGAAGTAGGGGGCCTTCGGCCCATTCAATCCCCTCCCCTCCTCCCCCGCCGGGGGATGCGGTGCCCCGGCTGGCCGGTCGCCCCTGCCTCCTCGATGTGCTAATCTGCTTCGCCGGCCCGGGCGCTGGGTGCATGAGGGCCATGAGGTTTCTCCGTGTCGAAGATCCACGTGGTTCCCCTGGGCCTGGCGGGTGTTGACCTGGGGCGCCTGGGCCCCG
>CAYMWZ010000258.1:3958-4672 GCA_964394385.1 uncultured Nitrospinaceae bacterium
TGATCATTTACAGGGAAGGGGGGCTCCGTGTCGCCCACGCCCTCCAGCTCGACTTGGTGGGGACGGGAGAGACGGAGGAGGAGGCGCTTGCGGACTTGAGCGCCGCCTGCGAGGCGCAGATTTCCCACGCCGTGGAGACGGGCAATCTCCCCTACCTGTTCAAGCCCGCGCCGCTCGATGTATGGCGGCGGTTCCATAGGGCCCAGAGCAGGGGCCGGCTGAAGCGGTGGAGCGCGAAGAAAGCTCCAGGCGGAAGGCCCCGCGCGGTGAAAAAAGGAAAGTTCTTCTTCACGCCCGAGTTCCTGGCGATCTCCGCCTAGGAACCGTTCATGGCCTCCCCTTCTCGGAGGCTCGCTCCCCTCAAGTTCTCCGAGCTGGAATCGAGGCTGCGCCGCTTCGGCGTGTAACGCGCGCCCGGGCGCGGGAGGGGAAGCCACGTGATCTTCTCCCGCTTCAACCCCCAGGGGAGGCCTGAAGGCTCCAGCTTTCCCGTTCCGCGCCACCCGAAGAAGGATGTCCCGGTTCCCTATATCCGGGCCATCCTCCGCCGGTTCGGGATCTCGGAGGAGTCTTTTCTGGAGGACTAGCAGGGCCGGGTCGGGAACCGCGCCGCCCCCCGTCGTCGGAGACCGGTGTGGTAAGCTGAAACTGGATGTCCGGAGGAGCGGACGTGGAGGGAGATGCGGTGCGCGGCCGGTTCGTCACGTTCGAGGA
>CAYMWZ010000259.1:0-4622 GCA_964394385.1 uncultured Nitrospinaceae bacterium
GGGGAGCCCGGAGGAGCTCGGCCGGCTCTTCCGCTACGGGGAGAAGGCGGGGCTGGCGTTTCAGATCGTGGACGACATCCTGGACGTGGAGGGGAGCGCGGAGGTTTTGGGGAAAGCCACGGGCTCGGACGCCCAGAACAAGAAGGCCACCTACCCCGCCCTCCACGGCCTGGAGGCCTCCCGGGCGATGGCCCGCCGCGCGGCCGAGGAGGCCCTCGCGGAGCTGGCCCCTCTCCCCGGCGGGGCGCCCGCCCTGGCCGCCCTGGCCCGGTTCATCGTGTTGCGGAGGTCTTGAGGATTGTCTAGGATTGGGCGCGCGCTCGGGGCGGGCCCGCCGGCCCCCCGGCGCCCCGCCTCTCGCATCCGTCGGTCTTATTCTGAAAGGAAGGTGCATGGGCGAACTGCTGGATCGGATCGACAGCCCCGCTGATCTGAAGAAGCTCAAGCCCGAGGAGTTGCCCCAGGTCGTCGGCGAGCTCAGGGACATGATCATCCAGGTGACCTCCCAGACCGGGGGCCACCTGGGAGCCTCTCTCGGCGCGGCCGAGCTCGTCGTCGCCCTCCATTACCTCTACGACGCCCCGCGCGACAGGCTCATCTGGGACGTGGGCCACCAGGCCTACGCCCACAAGATCCTCACGGGCCGGCGCGACCGCTTCCCGACGCTCCGGCAGTGGGAGGGCATCGCCGGCTTCCCGGACCGCCGCGAGAGCGAGTACGACCACATGAACGTCGCCCACGGGGGAACCTCCATCTCCGCCGCCTTCGGCATGGCCACCGCCCGCGACCTGGCCGGGGAGGACTACCACGTGGTGGCCATCATCGGGGACGGCAGCCTCACCGCCGGGATGGCCATGGAGGCCCTCAACAACGCCGGCGACATGAAGCGCGACTTCACCGTCATCTTGAACGACAACAAGATGGGCATCTCACCCAACGTGGGGGCGATGTGCTCCTACCTCGCGCGCATCATGACGGGCGAGTGGGCCAACCGCGCCCGCAAGGTGCGCGACGAGGTGCAGAAGCTCCTCGCCCACGTCCCCCTCGTGGGGGAGGCGGCGGTGGGCTTCATGGAGAAGTTCGAGGACTCCCTCAAGAACCTCATCGTGCCGGGCATCCTCTTTGAGGAGCTGGGCTTCCGCTACATCGGCCCGGTGGACGGCCACCGGCTCGACCTCCTCCTGCCCACCCTCCGGAACGTGAAAAACCTGAAGGGCCCGAACCTGGTCCACGTCATCACCAAGAAGGGCTACGGCTACCCCTACAGCGAGGCCGAGCCCGTCACCTACCACGGCGTCACCAAGTTCGACCCCGAGAACGGCCGGTTCCACAAGAAGGCCGCGGGGCCGCCGAGCTACTCCAAGGTGTTCGCCGACACCCTGATCAAGCTCAGCAAGAAGGACGAGCGGATCGTGGCCATCACGGCGGCCATGCTGGAGGGGACGGCTCTGGTGAACTACCAGAAGGTCTTCCCGGAGCGGTGCTTCGACGTCGGGATGTGCGAGCAGCACGCCGTCACCTTCGCGGCGGGGCTCGCCCTCCGGGGAAGGAAGCCCGTCGCGGCCATCTACAGCACCTTCCTCCAGCGGGCCTACGACCAGATCGTCCACGACGTGTGCTTGACGGGCGTGCCCGTCACCTTCGCGATCGACCGGGCGGGCCTCGTCGGCGACGACGGGCCCACCCACCAGGGGGCGTTCGACATCGCCTACCTGCGTTGCCTCCCCAACATGGTGGTGATGTCGCCCAAGGACGAGAACGAGCTGCAGCGCATGCTCCTGACCGCCATCGATCACCCCGGCCCCGCCGCCGTGCGCTTCCCCCGTGGCACGGGCGAGGGGGTCTCGATGGACGAGGAAATCGCGCCCCTCCCCATCGGCGAGGCGGAGCTCCTGCGCGAGGGGGAGGACGTGGCCCTGATCGCGCTGGGCCCCATGGTGGGCCTCGCGGTGGAATCGGCCGAGCAGCTGGCGGAGCTCCGCATCCGGGCCGCGGTCCTGAACCTGAGGTTCGTCAAGCCCCTGGACGAGGAGAAGATCCTCGCCCTCGCCCGGCGGTGCAGGCGCGTCGTCACCGTCGAGGAGGCGGCCCGCATGGGCGGGATGGGCTCGGCCGTCCTGGAGCTCCTGGCCGACCGGGGAGTCCGGGACGTGCCCCTCAGGCGCCTGGGCATGCCGGACCGCTTCATCGAGCACGGCCCTCCCCCGACCCAGCGCGAGGACTGCGGCCTGACGCCGGGGGACATCACCCAGGCGGCGCGTGACTTGATCGAGGGGGCCAGGGAGGGCGCCGCCGCCCTCGCCGCGCATGGCAAAAGGCCAAAGGCTCGATAGGCTCCTCGTCGAGCGGGGCCTGGCTCCCAGCAGGGAGCGGGCGCGGAGCCTCATCCTGGCCGGCCGGGTCACCGTGGGGGGAGCCCCCGCCGGGAAGGCGGGCGCCGCCTATCCCCCCGACGCCGCGATCGCCCTCCGCGAAGATCCCTGCCCCTACGTCAGCCGGGGGGGCCTCAAGCTGGCCGCCGCCCTGGACGCCTTCTCTGTCTCCCCGGCCGGGCGCTTCTGCCTGGACGTGGGCTCCTCGACGGGGGGGTTCACCGACTGCCTCCTCCAGCGCGGCGCCCGCCGGGTGGCCTGCGTGGACGTGGGGGAGGGCCTCCTCGACTGGACGCTGCGCAACGACCCGCGCGTGGCCGTCATCGAGGGCGTGAACGCCAGATATCTCACGCGTGAGGCCTTCGCCCGGGCGGCGGGGGAGGAGCGGCCCGACCTCGCCGCGGTGGATCTCTCCTTCATCTCCGCGGCCAAGGTCCTCCTCTCCGTCCGGGCCCTCCTGGCCCCCCGCGCCGACCTCATCGTCCTGGTCAAGCCCCAGTTCGAGGTGGGGCGGGGAAAGGTGGGCAAGGGAGGGATCGTCCGTGACCCGGCGCTCCACCGGGAGGCCCTCGATGCCGTCTGGGACTGGGCGGCCGGGAGGGATCTCGGCCCCCGGGGAGCCTGCGCGAGCCCCGTCCGGGGGGCGAAGGGGAACCGGGAGTTCTTCCTCCGTCTCGTCCCGGGGGAGCTGGCGGCGGAGCGGGAGGCCTGCGTCGGGGCGGCGCTGCGGGAGGCGCCTTGAAGGGGGGTTGGGTCTTTCTACACCCAGATCAAAAGTAGCTGGATGGCGAATCCCAGGACAATGAGGGCCCAGCCGAGGTGGAACAGCCTCGGGCGCCGCGCGGTCAAGGTGAGGAGCCTTTCGATCTTGGACCTTTCCCTTCGTGCTCCGGCGGCGCTTCCCGGATCGCTGAACTCGATCGAGATGGCGATGAGGATCGCCCCGGCGATGCTCATGGCCAGGGCGAGGGTTTCGGCGATCTTGGGGTTCATGTTCTGGGCACGCCCCCGGGCGCCCCGCCGCCTCAAGGCGCCAGGCGCCGGATCCTCCAGCTTCCATCCGAACGCCGCTCGTAGCGGATCCGGTCGTGCAGCCGGTCCTCCCGGTGCTGCCAGAACTCGATCTCGCGGGGCGCGACGCGGTAGCCCCCCCAGTTCGGGGGCCGGGGGATGGCCTCTCCCTCGAACTGTTTCCGGTGGCCCTCCACCCGCTCCATGAGCTCCGCCCGGCTCCCGAGGGGCTGGCTCTGGGGGGAGGCCCAGGCCCCGAGCTTCGATCCCTCGGGCCGGGTCTTGAAATACCGGTCTGAGACTTCCTCGGGCAGCCTCTCCGCCCGGCCCCGGATCCGCACCTGCCGGCCGACCTCGGCCCAATAGAACGTCAGGGCGACCTCGGGGTTCCGCCCGATCTCCTGGGACTTGGGGCTCTCGTAGTTCGTGAAGAAGGGGAAGCCCTCCCCGCCCAGGCGGAACTCCTCCGGGTCCTTGTAGATGACGAACCGGCCCGAGGGCCCGCCCTCGCGCGTGGCGGTCGCCAGATGCATGGCGTCCGGCTGGGGCAGGCCCGCGCTCCACGCGTCCCTGTACCATTTTTGGAATTGCTTGAAGGGGTCGGGGTGGACGCTCGCCTCGTCGAGGGCTTCGTTCCGGAGCTTCTCGATGATCTCGGGGCGGGGGGTGGGGGGCATGTCTGCGGCGCCTCCGGGTCAGGCCGGCTCGATGGCGCCCGAGCGGAGCCTGGGGACCACCTCCGTCCAGTCGAGCCTGGCGCAGAAGTCGATGTCGGGCCCCAGGCCGAGCGAGAGGAGGTGGCGGCCCCAGACGCTCTCCCGGAGCATTTTCCCCAGGTTCTCCCCCGCCCCCTCGGCCACGCGCAGCGCCGCCCGGGCGGTGTCGGAGAGCTCAACCCGCCCGGCCCCCAGGCGCTCCCGCACGGAGGCGATGAGGAGGCCGGCCGCCACGGCGTCCTCCTCGCAGAACCCCCCCTCCCGGCCCGAGCAGGCGGCGAGGAGGGTCCTGGCCGCCCCCCCATCGAGATCCCCGGCCAGGCGGCCCGCCGCCGCCCGGAGGTTGGCGAAGGAGGCGATGTAGGTCCGCCCGCAGCCTCCGGCGGCGGCGAGCGTCTTTGTCCCGTTGCTCGTCGAGAGGACGAGGGCGCGGCCCGCGATCCGCTCCTTCGTGTACTCCAAGGGGGAGTTTCCCCCGTCGAAGCCCGCGTAGAGCGCCGCGGCGAGGAGGAGGACCGCGAGC
>CAYMWZ010000260.1:0-4620 GCA_964394385.1 uncultured Nitrospinaceae bacterium
GTAAACGAACAGGTCACTCAAGAGGTTCTCCAAAAGCTGGACTACGAAGGCGCCCACGAACGCCCCGATCAGGGTCCCCCGCCCGCCCACCAGGACCCAGATCACCGCCTCGGCCGATAGGACGAAATCGAAAGCCCAGGGGGAGATGAAGCGGTTCATGGCCGCGTAAAGCGCCCCGCTGAGTCCGGCAAGCCCTCCCGAGATCATGAAGATCCAGAGCCTGTAGCGGCGCACGTCGTACCCGAACGTCTCCGTTCGGAGCTCATTGTCCTTTATAGCGAGCAGGACCCGCCCGAAAGGGGAGTCGGCGAGGCGGAAGCACAAGAAGAGCGCGGCGGCGCAAAGCACCAGGACGAAGTAATAAAATGGCGCCCCGGGCTTCAAGGGGAGCAGCCAACCCCCGTGGCCGAGCGCCATGGCGGGAATGCCCGTGATGCCGTTGTAGCCCCCGAGGGGGACGCTCCCGGCCTTGGTCTCCACAAGCTCCATGGCGACCTGCTGAAACACCAAGGTCACCGACAGCGTGATGATGGAGAAGAAGACACCGCTCACCCGGGCGTAGAACAGGAAGTAGCCCAGGAGGGCAGCGAAAGCGACCGGGATCGCGATCGCGGAGAGCACCGGGAGATACGTGGTCCCATTCGAGCACGTGATAGCGTAGTGCGCGTAGGCTCTCACCTTCACGTCGCAGAGCGAATTGATCGAGGCGATCGCGTACACATATCCGCCGAGCCCAAAAAACGCGGCTTGGCCGAAGCTCAGGAGTCCGCTGTACCCCCAGAGGACATCGAGGCTCAGGGCGAGGAGCCCCATGATCAGAAAGAGCGAGAGCAGGTTGACGTAATAGGACGACAGCGTGAGGGGGAGAAACGCCAGAAGGATCCCGGCCGCGAACGAAATCGAGAGCCGGTTCATGGCTTCCATTCCCGCGCGATGAGGCCGGACGGTCTGGACCTGATGATCACGATGGCCAGGAGCAAAAGGGCCACATTGCCGAAGTAGGCGGTGGAGAAGAACGACACGATGCTCTCCGTGGATCCGAGAAGCGTGCCGGCGACGACCGTTCCTGCCAGCATCTCGGCGCCGCCGGCGACCACGACCATGAAGGTCCGGACGATGATCTTCAGGCCCATCGTGGGTTCCACGTTCACGAGGGGCGTGAGCAGTGCCCCGGCGAGCCCTGCCAGCGCTGCCCCGAGCCCGAAGGTGGCCGCGTAAATCCGCGGGGTCGCCACGCCGAGGCAGGCGGCCATGCCCGGGTTGGCAATCACCGCCCTCGCGCGGAGCCCGAAATTCGTGTGCCGGAAGATCGCGTACACGATCAGAAGGATCGCAGCCGTCAACCCCATGAGCAACAGGCGGTACGCAGGGAACTCCTGTCCCAGCAGCGAGACGCTCCCGGCGAGCAGCGTGGGCAGCGGCTTCCCCTCCGGCCCGAACACGATCCTGACGAGCTGCGTGAGGGTGATGCTCAGGCCCCAGGTCGCCAAGAGGGTGTCCACCGGCCGCCCGTAGAGCCAGCGGACGATGCCCCGCTCGATCGCCACCCCCACCATGCCCACCGCTAACGGCGCGGCCAAGATCCCGATCCAGACGTGGCCTCCTAGCGCCGCGATGAGATAGGTGACGTACGCCCCCAGCATGAGAAATTCGCCATGAGCGAGGTTGATGACTCCCATCATGCCGAAGATGACGGCCAAGCCGAGAGAGGCGAGGACGAGAATCGAGCTGGCGCTGAGGGCGTTAAACAGGGCCTGGACGATGAGTCCGTAATCCACGAGCGACGACTACCTGGCGCTCGAGATGGAGCAGGCCACGATTCGCCGGGGTCCGCACCGGGCCCCGCTTCCCGTGCGGACCCCGACGAATCGCGCCCGCTTTAGACGGCGCAGGGCTCCTTGGAGGGAATGGAGCTGAAAGACTTCAAGATCTCGAACTCGCCCTTTGCGTTCACCTTCCCGATGTGGGCCGCGTGAGTGAGGTGATGGGTCTTCGGCTCGATCGACACCTTCCCCTCCGGCGCGTCGAATGTGAGCCCGCTCTCCATGGCCTTGATGACCGCCTCCACGTCGGTGGTCCCCGCCTTCCGGACCCCCAGCGCCCACATGTGGATGCCGATATACATGCACTGCGCGATGGTCCCGATGGGGGCTCCCACCCCGAACTTCTTGTAGTACTTCTGCTTGAACTCTCTGTTCCGCGGCGTGTCGATCACGTCGAAGTACGCAAAGCAGGAGACGATATCCTCAGCCACCTCGGGGCCGAGCGCCTTGACGGCGAACTCATCCACCACCGGAGTGCAGATCCTGATCTTCCGCTTCAGCCCTCGGGCGTGAAACTGCTTGTAGAAGGCCAGATGGGCGCTTCCGGCCAGGTCGGAGAACACCACGTCGGGGTTCGCGCGCTCGATCCTCGCGATGGACGAGCTGAACTCGGAGACCGGGATGGGCACGTACTCCTCGTTGAGGATCTCGCCCCCCTGCTGCTCGACGATGCGCCGGACGTGCCTGTTGAGGATGCGGGGCCAGATGTAGTCGGCGCCGAGCACGTAGACCCGCTTCCCGTACTCCCCTATAAACCAGGGAATGAAGGGCTCGAGCTGCTGGGCCGGGACCTCGCCGAACGCGAAGATGAGCTTGTTGCAGATCCCCCCCTCGTAGAAGGTCGGATAGAGGTACAGCATGCGATGGCTGTTGGCGACGGGGGTCACGGCCTCACGCATGGCGCTGCTGATCGTGCCCGCCAGCACGTGGACCTTGTCCCGCTCGATCACCCGGCGGGCCTTGTCCACCCCGACCTTCGTGTCCGTCTTGTCGTCCTCCGCGATGAGCCGGACCTTCCTGCCGAGCACCCCACCCGCCCCATTGATCTCTTCCACCGCGAGTTGGGTCGTCTGATGCATCGGAATTCCGTAGATCGTCCACTCGCCGCTCAGAGCGGTGAGGAACCCGATGCGGCCCTCCCTTTCCTGCGCGGAGAGGATTCCCGGCGGCGCCAGCAGCGCGGCGCCGGCTCCGACCCCCGCGATCCGCAAGAAATCCCGTCTCTCCATGGATGGCCTCCTTCCGCAGAGCCCTGCTGTGTCTACCCGCAACACCCCCGCATCTCACGGACCTGAAGGCGGTGGACGATGCTCAGTTCCTCCCCTTCCGCGAAGGCCACCCGGGCCGTGACCTCGCATGCCTTGAGAGTCGCCATTGAGGATACCCGCAGAACGAAACGGGCGATAGGTCGGTCCGCCCCCTGGCACGGGATCGGCGGATCGTGAACCATCTCGTTGCTTCCGCTCACCCAGCAGAGATCCCCGGGGGCGGTGTTGATGTGGACCCGCCGGGCGCGAAACGTCGTGCCAGGCGGCGAGGAGACCCGCACCTCGAAGGGAAGAAACGCGTTGGCCCCGCACTCGCCCGGAAGGGTAGTCCACACCCCGGGTACGGGCGAGACCGCCCCCTTCACCGGCCGCTCCCGCTAGAACGCAAAGGGTTTGTGCGGGGAGCCGAGCATCGAATCATAAAAATCGGTGCGCCGGTCCCGCAACACCACGTTCAGCTCGTTCCAGCTCTTGGCCCGCCTGGCCTCGCTCAGGTTGCACTCCGCGATCACGATCTCCTCGCGGTCCTCGCTGGCCGGACCGGCCATGGGCCAGCCTGTGGGCGCCACGATCACGCTGTGGCCCAGGAACGGCTGGCCCCGCTCGACCCCGACACGGTCGGCTGCCGCGACGTATACACCGTTGGAGTGGGCGGCGGTCATGCAGAGGTAGACCGCCATGGGCTTCTCCTGAGGGGCCTGTCCGGGGATAGGGACCCAGTTCGTGGAGATGCAGATGATGTCTGCGCCCTGGGCGGCCAGGAGACGATGAGACTCGGGAAACCATCCATCATAGCAGATGATCATCCCGATACGCCCGATAGGGGTCGAGAAAACTGGAAACCCGAGGTTCCCCGGCTCGAAGAAGAGTTTCTCCTCGTACCAGAGGTGCATCTTCCGGAATGTCCCGATATACCCCTCCGGCCCGATCAACACCGCGGAATTGTGGAGTTTGTCTCCGTCCCGCTCGCAGATACCCGCGGCGATGAAAAGCCCGCGCTGGTGCGCGACTGCCGCCCACGCCTCACACGTCGGACCCCCGGGGACCGGTTCGGCCAGGGACCACGCTTCCTCCCTCGCATTGAATACGTATCCCGAGTTGCAGAGCTCCGGGAGGACCGCAAGCTTCGCGCCCCGACGAGCGGCTTCTTCGATCCGCTCGACAGAAGTCCTCACATTCTTGTCCTTTTCGCCGACGTGGGGCTCCATCTGGATGCAAGCCACCTTGATCAGGCTCTCCTGGCCCCGAACCCGCTCCGCCATCGCCGTCCCCCCCTTTTGTACTTGTTGAAGAACCCCAAATCCCCCCGCACCCTAATAGCACGCTGGAAGAATGGGTGTCAAGGTGGAAGTGATCGTCGCGGGCGCTCGGTCGAGACGGCCGCGAGGGCGCTGGACTCGCCCGGGGTGAGGGGGCGCCAGGCCCCGGCCGGGAGCCGGCCGAGGCGAATGCGGCGTAGCGGACGCGGACGAGCCGGCGGACCCGGAAGCCCACCGCCCGGAAGAGCCGTTTGACCTCCCGGTAGCGCC
>CAYMWZ010000261.1:0-4613 GCA_964394385.1 uncultured Nitrospinaceae bacterium
GGCCCGCGGGCCTCATCCTCCCCTGCGCATCCGCTCCAGCCCCTCGCGGTACTTGAGGCAGGGGTCCTCCCGCTCGTGGCGGGAGGTGAACCAGAGGGCGTCGTGGGCGCCGGGGCGCTCCAGGTAGGCCTCGGGCCGCTCCTCTCCCGGGCGCACCTCGGCGAAGGCGAGGGAGAACTGCCCGAGGCCGGGCGCCAGGGAGGCGAGATCGCGCGGCACCCCCATCGCCCGGTCGGCGTGCCCCGCTCCCGCGATGAGGACCGCCCCCTCCGCCCCCCCGCGGATCGCCCGCAGAAGCGCCAGGGCCATGCTCCGGTTCCGCGCCCGCCAGGCGTCGTAGAGCCCCCCCAGCCGCTCCCGGGGGACGACGCGGCAGTGGGACCCATAAAGCTCCTCGATCGTGAGGGAGCGGTGGTCTCCCTCCGGCGGGCCCAGGGCCAGCTCCTCCGCCAGAGCGGGCGGGAGCGCCCCCAGGCCCCGGCGGGCCACCCCCCGGGTGAGGGAGGCCGGAAGGTCGGCCGCGAGGATGGGAAGCCCGGCCCCGTGGCCGATCTCGACGAGGGGGGCATAGAGAGACCAAGGGGGCCAGCCGCGCCGCTCCCAGCCCACGATCCCGGGCACCTTCGAGAGGTCGGCCCCCGGCTCCGCCAGGAGGCGCGAGAGGGCGGGGGCGTCCTCGCTCGTGAACATCTCGAAGGCCAGGGCGGGCCTGCGCCCGAGCCGGAGGAGGGCGCGCAGGAGGCGCGCCTGGAGGAGGTGGTGCTCGGGGTTGTCGTGCCGCTCCCCCAGATAGACCACCCGGGCGCGCGAGAGGCGGGCGAGCAGCGCCTCCTCGCCGAGGAAGGCCCCCTCGGCCGGCGACCAGATGCGCCCGGCGAGGGGATGGCCCCCCTCCGGGGCGGGTGCCACCGAAGGCGCCGGGAGGAAGAGAAAGAAGGCGGCCAGGGCGACCGAGGCGCTCAGCCCCCCCCGGGCCCAGGCACGAAGCCGGACGCCCCTCCGGAACCCGCCCATCTCCCGTCCCCTCCCCAGAGGACCTCCCCGGCCCGGGTCACCCCCTCGGCGCGGCGGCCGGAGAGCGGTATATTCTCCTCCCGGAGGGATTGCGCAATGGTCGAGATTCGCCCCGCCCGCACCGCCGCCGAGTTCGAGGCGGCCCGGGCGCTCCTCAGCGAGTACGCCCAGATGCGGGGCGTGTTCACCTGCTTCGAGCGGGAGGCGCGCCACCACCGGGAGATGGAGGAGATCGAGGCCGCCTACGGCCCGCCGGGGGGGGTTTTTCTCCTCGCATGGGCGGCCGGGGAGGCCGCCGGCTGCATCGCCCTGCGGGACCTGGGCGGGGGCGCCTGCGAGATGAAGCGCCTCTACGTCCGCCCCGCCCACCGGGGCCGGGGGCTCGGCCGCGTCCTGGCCGAGGCGGTCGTGGCCGAGGCGCGCCGCCTCGGCTACACCCTCATGCGCCTCGACACCCTCCCCTGGATGCGCGAGGCCCACGCCCTCTACCGCTCGATGGGCTTCCGCGAGATCCCGCCCTACCACGACCGGGGGCAGCCGGGGGAGCTCTACATGGAGATGCCCCTGGCCGCCGCCGTCCGATGAGCCCCGGCGGGGAGGGGCCCGCCGCCCTCCTCAGCGCCTCGCGCCGAGCGCCCTGGCGGCCCGCGCCTGGTCCCGGGGCTTCACCCAGAGGATGGCGCCCCAGCGGCCCCGGCCCGCCGTGATGGCGGTGGTCGCCGTCACGTTGATCTTGGCCGCCCCCAGCTTGTCCAGGACCGAGGCGAGCGCCCCCGCCCGGTCGCTCCCCTGGACGAGGAAGGCCCTCTTCTTCTTGCTGATCCTCACCCTCGCCCGCCGCGCCACCCGCAGGAAGGCGCGGGAGTCCTTGGGAACGAAGTCCACCTGCACGCGCTTGCCCACCGGAAAGGCGTGGACGGCCAGGAAGCTCACCCGGCCCTTCCTGAAGTGCCCGAGGATCCTCGCGCCGGTGCCCGGCGCGTCGGTCGAGGTGGCGTAGTAGTAGTCCACCGTGCGGATCGTGTCTGCCATGGTTCGCCTCCTTCTCAGGTCGCCCCCGTTCGGGCGGGGTGGGCGCTCGCGCATGCGATCGCCTCCAATATACGCCTTCCCCCGAGAGGAGGGGAGAAAAATGCGGTCAGGCTTTTTCGATGAACCGGTTCGAGACCCACCCCTCCAGGTCGGCCGGCCCCTCCACCTCGACCCGGCTCCAGCGGTCCCGCCCCTCGAGGAGACGAAGCCGGGCGCCGCGCGGGAGGGGGGCCGCCGCGGGGGGGAACTCGATCCCCGGCCCCTGGCGGATGTTCAGGGCCTCGGCCGTCACGCGGAAGACCTCGTCCCCCTCGGCGGCGCGGCCCAGGACGGCCGAGCGGATGTTCTCGAGGGGAAAGGCGGGCCCCGGGTCCACCTTCCGGCCCGGAGAGATGTCCTCGTGGCCCAGGACGTCCTCCAGGCGGTAGGCCTGGACCAGGAGCCGGGCCAACTCCAGGGCGCGGCCGATCTGGACCTCGGTGTAAGCGTGCCAGTGGGCCTCCTCGCCGCCGTTCTTGTGGCGCGCGCGGATCACCTGGCCCGCGGGGTACTCCGCCTGGAACCAGGCCCGGTAGGCGGCGCCCACCTGGATGAGCCTGCCCGCGTTGTCCATCTCGACCCCGATCGAGTGGGCGTTCAGGCCCGAGAGGCCGCGCCAGTGGCTCTGGCCGGCGTGCCAAGTCATGACGTTGAAGGGCGCGAGCTGGACGACGCCCCCGTCGCGCGCCACCACGAGGTGGGCCGAGGCCCGCGCGGCGGGGTCGCAGAGCCAGGCGACGGCGCTCTCGGCGCTCCGGCCCGCCGTGTAGTGGAACACCAGATAGCGGGGAGAGATCTCCCCGCCCCGGTTGGGGGTGCTCCTCTGGGCGACCCCCTCCCCGTCGAGAACGTGATCGCGAACCCGCATGGCCCTCCCCCTCTGCCCCTTCAAGCTCCCCGAGCCCTCCTCCCCGGAGGAGCCCAAGCGCCCTCCACCAGGGAAACATAGGACCTTCCGCCGGAATCCTCCCTACGGCAAATGCGCGCTGGCGCGCGGCCCGCCCCCCCGTTGACCCGGCCCCGCCCCCTGGGGGAGCATCTCCCCACCGGCTCGCCGAGCCCCGGATTTCCCGGCAAGGAGACCCCCATGCAGCCCCCCTACGACAGCGCGAAACTGGACCGTCTGATGGAGGAGGCGGGGGCGGACCTCGTCCTCGCCTCGACCCGCCACAACATCCGCTATCTCTGCGGAGGCTACTTCTTCCACTTCCATGAGCGCTTCACCGCCATCGGCCAGGGCCAGTACACCCCCCTGGCGGGGGTTCCGCGGGGGGCGCCCGAGCGCGCCTTCCTAGTGGGCGGGACCGGGGAGGCCGGCCAGGCGCGCGACCAGAAGCTGTGGATCCCCGAGCTCATCCCCTCGGAGCGCCACCCCGCCGCCGCCGCCGCGACCGCCGCCGCCGCCATCAAGAAGCGCGGCCTGGCGAAGGGGGCGATCGCCATCGAGCGCGATTTCCTGCCCGTGAGCGCGATGGAGGCCCTGGAGCGGGAGCTCCCCGGGGCGCGCTTCGTCGAGGCGCTCCCCATCCTGGAGGAGCTGCGGGCGGTCAAGGGGCCCGAGGAGCTGGAGATCCTCCGGCGCATCACCCGGGCGGACGCCGAGGCCATCGAGGAGGCCTTCCGCTCCGCCCGGCCGGGGGCCACCACCCGCGACATCGCCCACGCCGTCGAGCGGGGGATGACGGACCGGGGACTCCACTTCCTTTGGGTGTTCGCCTCGGCCGGGCCCGGGATGCTGCGCGCCCCCTCGAAGAAGGTGTGGGAGCGGGGCGAGGTCCTTCACCTCGACGCCGGGGGATCGGACGGGGACTACCTGACCGACATCTGCCGGATGGGCTGCCGCGGGAAGCCCTCCGCCCTGGCCGAGGAGCTCCTCCGGGCCTGCCTCGCCACCCAGGACCGCGCCCGCGCCGCCATCCGCCCCGGGGCCGTCTGCGGGGAGGTCTACGAGCTCGGCTCGGCCGCCCTGGAGCAGACGGGACACGGCAAGCACGGCCAGTTCATCATCCACGGCATCGGGATGGTCTCCCACGAGCAGCCGCGCTTCGGCCCGGGCGTCTCTCGCAGGCTGGAGGAGGGGATGGTCGTCTCGATCGAGACCGACATCCGCCACCCCGAGGTCGGCTACGTCAAGATCGAGGACGCCGTGGCCGTCACCGCGCGCGGCTGCGAGGGCCTGGGGGACCTGGGCCGGGAGAGCTGGGCGGTCGCGGAGTAGGCGGGGGGGCGGCGCCCGGATTCCCGGAAAAAGAAGGCCCCCGCCCGAGGCCCGTCTTGCGGCCCCGGCGGGCGTGCCGCATATTTGGGGGGATTCCCCCCGACGCGGAAGCGGACCTCGGACCCAATCGAGAGGGGGGGAGATGCCTCTTCCCCTTTGCGGAGTATGGCTGAGCGCCCGTCTCAGGGCGCGGGATTCCCTCTGGGAGGAACCTCACATGCGCGCACTCGCAGCGAACCGCCGCGGGCTCCTCGCGCTCGCCCTCGCGGGTCTGCTGGCCGGCTTCCTCAGCCCGCCCGGGGCGGCGGCC
>CAYMWZ010000262.1:0-4606 GCA_964394385.1 uncultured Nitrospinaceae bacterium
CATCCGCGGGTCCAACAGTTCTTCCATCGCCGCCCCGACGCGGAGAAGGTGGATCCTAAGCAATATTTGGAATATTTGACGGCGGGCGGCAGAAGGGAGCTCTAGGCATGCCCAGGAACAAGGCGCAGGAGGTCAAGGTAGGCATTTTTGTGGCCGCCGGCCTCACCATCTTCGGGCTGTTCGTCGTGGCCCTCACGGGGATCGCCGTCGTGGGCGGGGAGGACGAGTACCGGGTCCTGTTCGCCGACGTGGCCGGGCTGGAGAACGGCAGCATCGTGGCCTTGGGGGGCCTCAAGGTGGGGCGGGTCGAGCGCGTGGGCATCGCGCCCGATGACTCCAGCATGATGGAGGCTGTCATTCGGGTGAAGAAGGGGACCCCGCTCCGGCAGAACAGCAAGATCGAAGTGACCTCGGTCGGGATAACGGGCTCGATGTTCCTCTCCGTCTCCCTGGGGACCTCCGACTCGCCTCTCCTCAAGCCGGGCGCCAAGATCAGGGGTCAGGGGGCGGCGAGCTTCCAGGAGGTGGTCAACGAGGCCCGTGAGGCGGCGAGCCGGGTGAACAAGATCCTCGGCGGCCTGGGCGACGCGGCCGACTCCATCGCGGCCGACGCGAAGGGGCTTATGCGGGACGTGCGGGGGCAGGCCGGCAAGGTGCTGGCTACGATGGACCGGGTGCTCCTGCGGGCCGAGAGCATCCTGAGCGAGCGCAACGAGCGCAACGTCAACCGATTCCTCGAGGCGGTGGCGCGCATCTCGGACACCCTGGAGAAGAACGTCGGGCCCGCCGTCCAGGAGTTCAACCTCACCTTGAGAAGGACGCGCGAGTCCCTGGGCGAGGTGGACCGCACGGCCAACGCGTACACGGCATTGGCGTCGGAGGCGTCCTCCTTCGTTGGGGAGCTCAAGGGCCGTCTGGCGGCGGCCGACAGGATTCTGGCCCGCATGGAGAGCCTGGGCGCCGGGCTGGAGAAGGTCGTCGCGAGCGGGGATGAGGCGGTCGGCAAGCTCCGGGAGGCCCTCGAGGCCGAGATCCGCGCCCTCCGGCAGGATTTGAAGAAGGAGCTCGAGGCGACCGGCGAGACCCTCCGCCGCGAAATCGCGAGCGTGGGGGGCCAGGCGCGCTCCACCCTCCAGGAGGGGGGCCAGAGCCTGGCCGCCGCCCTGGCCGCCATCGAAGGGGTCTCCCGGCGGGTGGAGGAGTTCTTCGAGGCCAACCGCCAGGAGCTCAGGTCGATCATCGTGAACTTCGGCTCCGTCTCGAAGCGTGTTGACGATATTCTCGTGGAGATATCCGGGGGCTCCGACGGGGGCCGGCTCCGGGGCGCGGCCGAGGAGCTGCGCGTGGCTCTTCACCGGGCGCGGGTGTTTATGACCCAGCTGGACGAGGTGGTGGCGAGCCACCGCGAGGACATCCAGGTAATGATCACCGACCTGCGCGACACTGCCACGAACCTGAACGAGTTCACCACCACCTTGCGCGAGCGGCCTGCGACGGCGATCTTCAAGCCGCCCGCGCGCCCCAGGGAGTTTGAGGAATGAGGGCCAGTCCCGGCATCAGGCGGGGGGAAGCGGGTTTCCTCACGAGGCAGGGGAGCCGTCTGGCGGGGGGCCTCTTGGCCGCCGCCCTCGCGGCGGCAGGCTGCGGCGTGGGGGCGGACACCATCCCCGAGACTCGGTATTTCGTCATCGACTACACACTTCCACCCGCCCCTGTGAATCCAGGGCACACGCTTCCCGTCTCGGTGGGGGTGGATCCCTTCCGCTCGGACGCGGTGTACCGGACGGAGAAGATCGTGTTCCGGAAGGTCCCCTACCGCGTGGATTTTTACCCCTACGAGCGCTGGGGCGCGCGTCCAGATGAGTTCGTGACCGACCGGCTGATCGACCACCTGCTGGCGTCGAGTCGCTTCCGGGAGGTCGTCCGGGCCACGGGGGGGATCCAGGCCGACTACCTCGTCCGGGGGCGGGTCAAGCGTTTTGAGGAGGTGGACTCCCCCGATGGCCGGAAATATTCCGCCCTGGCAGAGATCGAAATTACGGTCGCGGACCGGCGGACGGGGGCGGTTTTGCTTCAAAAGCGGCTCAGCCGGACGACCCCCGCGAAGGCCAAGCCCCCGCAGGGGTTCGTGGACGCCATGGCGGAGAATTTAAAGGGTCTCTTGACCGAGGCCACCGACCACATCGCGGAGGCCATCGCCCGCCACCACAAGGGAGGCCAGCCTTGACAGGCCGAATGGGGGGCCGTAAAAAATGGAGACGGATCCCAGCCCCGGATCGCGCCGTTGAGGTAAAACCATGACCACAAGGCTAAAAGCTCCGAAGGTGAAGCTCCCGGCCGAGTACGAAGCGGAGGCAAAGCAGAAGCGATCGGGCATGGACCGGCGCCGCTTCCTGAACTACTCCGGCTGGGTCGGGGTGCTGGGGAGCCTGGCGGTGGGGCTGCTTGGCTTCATGCGCTTTTTGTTTCCACGCGTTCTCTTCGAGCCCCCCAACGAGTTCAAGGCGGGCAGCCCTGCGGACTACGCCGTGGGAGCGGTGGACACGCGGTGGGTGATCTCCCAGCGGGTGTGGATCATACGGGAAGAGCAGGGGTTTTACGCCCTCCTTGCCATTTGTACCCATCTGGGCTGCACGCCCAAGTGGCTCGGATCGGAGGACAAGTTCAAGTGCCCCTGCCACGGGAGCGGCTTCCGCAGGAGCGGCGTCAACTTCGAGGGGCCCGCGCCGCGGCCCCTGGAGCGGCTGAAGATCGTCCTCGCCGAGGACGGGCAGCTCCTCATCGACAAGGGGAAGATCTTCCGCCAGGAGAAGGGGGAATGGACGCGGCCCGAGGCCTATCTCTCCCTCTGATCGCGATCGCCATGATTGGAATGTTTCCCCGGAGGAACGGAGGAGTCGCATGCTTGGCCTGAAAGAGCGCCTCGACCTGGAGAGGATGAAGCGCAACATCCTTGACTCCCAGGTGTGGCGGGCGATGTTTCGCCACGGCTACGAGGACACCCCGCGCAACCGTGTCCTCATGGTGGTGGACAACATCTGGCTCCACCTGCACCCGACTAAGATCCGCCGCCACGCCATCCGCGTCCGCTTCACGTGGTGCATGGGCGGAATCACGTTCCTCCTGTTCCTCTACCTGGTGGTGACCGGCGTCGTCTTGATGTTCTACTACCGGCCCGTCGGGGAGTACGCCTACGCCGACATGAAGTACCTGGAGTTCGACGCCCCCTTCGGCATGTTCATGCGGAACATGCACCGCTGGGCGGCGCACGCCATGGTGATCGCGGTCTGGCTGCACATGCTGCGCGTCTTCATGACCGGCTCCTATAAGCCCCCCCGCGAATTCAACTGGGTGATCGGGGTGCTGCTGCTGACGCTCACCCTCCTGCTCAGCTTTACGGGGTATCTCCTCCCCTGGGACCAGCTCTCCATCTGGGCCGTCACCGTGGGGACGAACATGGCGCGCGCCACGCCCCTGCTCGGGTACGAGGGGCCTTTTGCGGAATTCGTGGGAGTGACCCCGCGCTTCGACGCCCGCTCGGCCCTGCTGGGGGGAACCATCGTGGGGCCGCCGACGCTTCTGCGGTTCTATGTGCTCCACTGCATTGTGATCCCGCTCATCGCTTCGGTTCTGATGATGGTCCATTTCTGGCGCATTCGGAAGGACGGCGGAATTTCCGGGCCGCTCTAGCCAAGGCCGGGAGGAGAGGGAAGTGGCGAAGGAAGACAAGGTGGTCGGCACGGCCGACGATCTTCCCAAGACGAGCTGGGAGCGGGTCAACGACAAGGTCCACGTTTGGCCCTACCTGACGCGCCTGGAGTTCATGTGCGCGATCATCATCACGATCCTGCTCGTCGTCTGGTCGATCGTGGTGGACGCCCCCCTGGAGGAGCCCGCCAACCCCTCGGTGACGCCCAACCCCTCGAAGGCGCCGTGGTATTTCCTGGGCCTCCAGGAGATGCTCGTCTACTTCGACCCGTGGATGGCGGGGGTGGTCCTCCCCACCTTTATCATCGTGGGCCTGATGGCCATCCCCTTCATCGACGTGAACCCGCAGGGGAACGGGTATTACAGTTTCCGGGAGCGGCGGTTCGCGATCCTCACGTTCTTGTTCGGCTTCCTCGTCCTCTGGGTGTGGCTCGTCATCCAGGGCACGTTCCTGCGCGGGCCGGGGTGGAACTTTTTCGCGCCCTGGGAGGAGTGGGATCCGCACAAGATCGTCGCCCTGACAAACGTGGACTTTCCCTACCTCCTGGGCTTCCGGAGCTATTGGGGCCAGGCCGCCGTGGGTACGGCGTGCATCGTGTTGTGGTATGCGACCATACCGGCCTGGTACTTCTGGCGGCGCAGGCACCTGAGGAACGTCGGCCCCGTCCGCTACGCGATCAAAAGCCTTCTCTTCGTGACGATGATGGGCCTCGTCGCCAAGATGGTTCTGCGGATTTTTCTCAACGTGAAGTACATCCTCGTCACTCCATGGTTCAACATTTAAGGTTTGGCGGCGGGGAAGGGCATGACCCAGGAAGGCCGGCAGAGGAAGCACTTGTGGTGGGATGCGTGCGGGTTGCGGCTGCTCCTTTTGAGTTTGGGAGGAGGCGCGGCTCTG
>CAYMWZ010000263.1:0-4595 GCA_964394385.1 uncultured Nitrospinaceae bacterium
AAGCCAACCCCCCCCGGCGCGGCAGGCGGCCGGTTGTCCTCGTCCCCTCTCTTCCGCAAGATCCCCCGGGCGCGGAGGAGGCCCGTCATGCACCCCTCGATCGAGCAGGAGCTGGCCGCCATCGGGGCGGACCGGGACCACGGGGCGGCCCAGCTCGCCGGGCGGGGCCTGCGCCTCCTCGCCCGGGCCTGCGCCCTGAGCGAGGGGAAGGGCGCCGGGGAGGTCCTCGCCCAGACGGCGGCCCTCGCCCGGCGGATCCGCGCGCTCCGCCCCTCGATGGCCGCGCCGGGGAACTGGGCCCTCGCCTTCCTCCTGGACCTCCGCGAGCGCCTGGGGGCCGGCGCCCCTCCCTCCCCCCGGGAGGCCGGCCAGGCGGCCGCGGGCGCCCTCCTGCGGAGGCTCGAGGCCCACCCCGGCCGCATCGCCGAGGCGGCGGCGCCCCTCCTGAGGGAGCTGCGCGCCCTCCTCACCCTCAGCTACTCCTCCACCGTCGAGGCGGCGATCCTCCGCGCCGCCCCGCCGGAGTGCCTCGCGATCGTGGCCGAGTCGCGCCCCCTCCTCGAGGGGAGAAAACTCATCCGCCGCCTCCGGGAGGCGGGCCGCCGCGCCCGGTGCATCACGGACGCCCAGGCGGGGCTCGCCATGCGCGAGGCGGGGATCCTCCTCCTCGGGGCCGACGCCATCACGAGCGACCTGGCCGCCGTCAACAAGGCGGGGAGCTTCCCGGCCGCCCTGGCCGCGCAGGCCCTCGGGAAGCCCTGCGCCGTCCTCGCCGACACCTTCAAGGTGAGCGGGGCGGCCGCCTCGGGGGAGATCCCCCTGGAGGAGGGGCCGGGGGGCGAGGTGTGGGAAGAGGAGGCCGCCCTCTGCGCCAACGTCTGCTTCGAGACCGTCCCCGCCGGCCTCATCACCTTCTACGTCACCGAGAAGGGGATCCTCTCCCCCCGCGAGATGCGCGAGGAGGCCGCCCGCTGGAGGCGGCTGGCCGAGGCGCTGGGGGAGTAGCGCGCCGTTTTCAACCGGAGGCGAATTCCGTAGAGTGCGCGCATGACGCCCAAGGGCTCCATCCGCATCGGGGTCGACGCCGGAGAGAGCTTCACCCACGCCGTCGCGGTCCGGTCGGCCGACGGAGCGGTCTTCTCGGCGCTCGTCCCCTCCACTCCCGCCAATCCCCCCCAGGCCTCCGCCCAGGCCATCCAGAGCCTCCTCGAGCAGGCCGGCGCCCCGCCCGGCGAGATCGGCGTCCTCTTGCACGCCGCCTCGGCCACGGCCGGCGCCTTCCTCACGGGCGAGGACCTGCGCCTCGGGCTCCTCGTCACGGCGGGCGCCCGGCACATCCTCGAGGTGGGCCGCCAAGCCCTCCCCCCAGACGGCATAAAGCCGCCGCGCCTGGCCCCCCTGGAGCGGGTGCTGGAGGCCGGCGGGCGCGTCGGCCCCCGGGGGGAGGAGATCGCCCCCCTCGACGAGGATGCCGTCCGCGAGGCGGCGCGGCGCTTTAAGGAGCTGGGGGTGGAGGCCGTCGGGGTGTGCCTCCTCCACGCCCCCGCCAACCCCGCCCACGAGCGCCGCGCCCGTGCGATCTTCTCGGAGGAGTTCCCGGCCTGCCACCTCGCCCTCTCCTGCGAGGCCCCCGGCCCGGCCCACGAGCACGAGCGCGCCCTGGCGGCCCTCGCCGAGGCGGCCGCGAGGCGCCACCTCCACCGCTCCCTGGGCGAGGCGGCCGCGCGCGCGGCCGGCGGCACCTCCCTCCTCGTGATGAAGTCGGACGGGGGCGCGATGAGCGCCCGGAGGGCGCTCGAGCGTCCCCTCGCCGCCGCCCTCTCGGGGCCCGCGGCGGGGACGCTCACGGCCGCGGCCCTGGCCCGCGCGGCCGGGCTGCGCCGGGTCATCGCCCTCGGCGCGGGAGGATCTTTCTCCGCCGTCTCCCTCGTCGAGGAGGGGGCCCCCCTCGTCGCGGCGGCGGCCCGCCTGGGGGGGGAGGCCCTCCCCGCCCCCGCGGTGGACCTCGCGGCCGTCCCCGCGGGAGGGAGCTCGGTCGCCTGGGTGGACACGGAGAAGACCCTTCGGCTGGGTCCCCGGAGGGCGGGCGCCGGGCCCATGTGCTGGGCCCGGGGAGGCGAGGAGCCCACCCTGACCGACGCCCTCCTCGCCCTGGGGTGGCTCCCCGAGCGGCTGGCCGGAGGCGCCCTCCCCCTCGACCGCGCCAAGGCCGAGGAGGGGATGGCCCGCCTCGCTCAGGCCCTGGGGGGGAGCCCCGAGGAGGCGGCCCAGGGCGCCCTGGAGGCGGCCCTGCGGGGGGTGGCCCTCGCCATCCGCGAGGGGACGGTCCGCCGGGGGAAGGACCCGCGGGAGTACGCCCTCCTCGCCTTCGGCGGGATGGGCCCCCTCCTCGCCGCCCCGGCCGCCCTCCGCCTCGGCATCCGCGAGGTGGTGATCCCTCCCGGGGCGGGCCTCGCGGGCGCGGTCGGCCTCGTCGAGGCCGAGCGGCGGAACGCCTACGCCCGCCCCCACGCCGCGCGCCTGGAGGGCGCGCCGCCGGAGGAGCTCGAGCGCCTTTTCCTGGAGATGGAGCGGGAGGCGGGGGCGGACCTCGACGCCGAGGGGGTGCCCGCGGACTCCCGCGCCTTCCTCCGCGCGGCGGACATGCGCTACCGGGGCGAGGCGTGGGAGATCGCGATCGAGTTCCCGCCGGGCCTGCCCTTCCCCGCCTCCCTCGAAGGCGCGCTCGCCTGCTTCCACGAGGCCTACCGCTTCCAGTTCGGCTTCGACCGCCGCGGGCGCGCCCCCGTCGAGACGGCGCGGCTGCGCTTGACGGCCACGGGCAAGCTGGAGGGCCCCCCCCGGCAAGCCCTCCCCCCCGGCCGGGGCCCCGAGGGGGCGCGGAGGGGGGAGCGGAGGGCCGCCTTCGCGGGAGGGGCGCCCCTCGCCCTCCCCCTCTACGACCGGGAGCGCCTGGGCCCGGGCGACCGGCTCGCGGGGCCCGCCGCCGTGGAGGACGCCTGCTCCACCACGCTCATCCCCCCCGGCGCCTCCTGCGAGGTGGACGCCTGGGGGAACCTGCGCATCCTCCTCCCCCCGCGCCCGAGGGAGGCGCCCGATCCCCTCCTCGAGGAGGTCGTCGAGGGGGCGCTCCTGGCCGCCGAGGAGGAGATGGAGGGCCTCTTCCGGCGCGCCGCCCGCTCCCGCTACGTCGGGGAGATGGGGGTGTGCCGCGCCGCCCTCTTCGACCGAAGGGGGCGCAAGCTCACGGGCCGCCCCATCGCCGCCCAGGCCGCCCCCGTCCTGGAGAACTGGCCCCGCGAGGAGATCCGCGAGGGGGACCTCTTCCTGTGGAACGACGCCTACATCGCGGGGGGAGGGGCCGGGCGCCTCCCGGAGCTCTCCTGCTGCGCCCCCGTCTTCCACGGGGGAGAGCTCGCGGGCTTCGCCCTCCTCTCGGGCCATCACGAGGACATCGGGGGGATGGCGCCGGGCGGCCTCCCGCCGGGCGCCACCCAGATCTTCCAGGAGGGGCTCCTCATCCCCCCCGTCAAGCTCTACGAGGGGGGCCTGCCCAACGAGACGGCGCGCCGGATCATTCTCCGGAACAGCCGCCGGCGGGAGGAGCTGCTGGCGGACCTCGAGGCCCAGGCCGCCGCCTGCCGCGCGGGGGCCTCCCGGCTGGCCGGGATGTTCGAGCGCATGGGGGCCGAGGCCGCCCTCGGCGCCTTCGAGGCCCTCTTCGCCCGGTGCGAGCAGGCCGTGCGCGAGGAGCTGCTCCCCCGCATCCCCGACGGCACCTGCGCCATGGAGGATCACGTCGAGAGCGACGGGGCCGAGCCGGGGCGGGTCCACACCCTGAGACTCAAGATGACCAAGGCGGACGGGCGCCTCACCCTCGACTTCCGGGGCGCCTCCCCCCAGGCGCGGGGCCCCATCAACTGGCCCGCCGACCGCGACGGGGGGGCGTTCCTCAAGATGTGGCTGGGGCCCCTCCTCCGCGACCTCGCCCCCGAGCGCGCGGCCGGGGGGGGCCTCAACGAGGGCCTCTGCCCCCTCATCGAGACCCTCCTCCCCGAGGCGGGCACCCTGATCACGCCGGTCTTCCCGGCCGCGACCGGCATGGGCGCTCTCACCCTCCAGCGCCTGAGGAGCCTCCTCCTGGGCGCCCTGGGCCTGGCGACCCAGGGGCAAATGCCCGCCGACCAGGAGCCCCTCCACTGGTGGGGCCTGCGGGGGCGCGACCTGTCGGGGCGCTTCTTCCTCTTCCGGGAGCCCTTGGCGGGAGGCGCCGGCGCGCGCCCCTTGAGGGACGGGGAGGACGCCCTCCTCCCCACGCCGGGCGTCCAGGGCCTGTGCATCGAGGCCATCGAGGCGCGCTTCCCGCTCAAGGTGGAGCGGACCGCCTGGGCGGAGGACTCGGGGGGGCCGGGCAGGCGGCGGGGGGGCCTCGGCGTCGTCCGCGAGATCCGCCCCCTCGCCGACTGCGAGATCGTGAGCCTCTCCGACCGCGCCCTCCTCTCCCCCTGGGGGGCGAACGGAGGCCGGGCGGGGGGCCGCTTCAGCATCCTCGTGAACCCCGGCACCCCGGTCGAGCGCGAGGCGCCCGCGCTGAG
>CAYMWZ010000264.1:0-4579 GCA_964394385.1 uncultured Nitrospinaceae bacterium
CACGAAGAGCCCCTCCGCGTCCTTGCGGAACTGGCCGATGTAGGGCCCGTAGTCCACGGTGTTGATGGGCGCGTAGATCTTCTGGACGACCTGGCCGCCCATGTCCTCGAACACCTTCTGGAACCCCCCCGAGGACTCGTAGCCGAAGGCGTAGTCGGGCCCGAAGATGATGACCTTCTTCACCTGGGGCTTGTTCGTGCGCAGCCAGTGGGCCATGGCGTGCTGGGGCTGGCTGCAGGAGAAGTACTTGACGACGAACTTGAAGCGCTTCCGCTGGGAGAGGTCGTCCGGGCAGCTCCACACGAAGATCGGCGTCTGGTACTGATCCCCGAGCGGGGCGATGGCGTAGCCCGTCGAGGCGAAGAGGCCGCCCATCACGATGTGGACCTTGTCGCCCGTGATGAGCTTGCGCACCTTGGTCACGCCCAGGGGGACTTTGCTCTGGTCGTCCTCGGCGTAGAACTCGACCTTCCGCCCCGCCACCGTGGTCCCGTACTTGTCCTTGAAGGCCTCGGTGGCGGCCATCTGGTGGGCCCCATGAATGGCGAGGACCCCGGTCTTCGAGGTGAGCAGCCCGATGCGGATGGGCTCCTTCTCGGCGGCGTCCCCCCGCGGTGAAAGGACGAGCCCGAGGATCAACACTCCTGCCAAGACGGAAAAACCGATAAGCGCTCTTCTCATTTCGATCCCTCCCTGCTCGCCGACGCGATCGCCCGGTTCGCAGCCCCGGGCGCCGTTCCACCCGTCTCCTTGCGCGCCATCATGTCCCTCACGAGGCCGATGATCCCTTGAGGGGCCAAAAGCACGACCGTGATGTAAACGAGGGCCACCACGGAAAGCCACCGATCCGTGACGAGGTTCACGAGGTTCTCCAGCATCTTGACAATGATGGCGCCCAGGACGGCGCCCACGAGGGTGCCTCCTCCTCCGACGGACACCATCAGCAGAGCGTCGAAAGATGTGGTGATGTCCACCAGCGGGGGCGCGACCAGGCTGTCGTAGAAGACCCACAGCGCCCCGGCCAGCCCGCTGAACAGGCCCGAGATCAGGAAGATGATGTACTTGTGAAGCCACACGTTGTAGCCGAGCGTCCGCATCCGGGACTCGCTCTCGCGGATCCCCACGAGGGTGCGCCCGAACGAGGAGCGCACCAGCATGCCGAATAAGACGAACACGGCGGCCGCGATCGCCAGCACGAAGTAGTAAAAAGCGGTCGTGTCCGCGATGTAGGCGGGGCGCTGGACACCGGCGATCCCGTTCTCGCCGCCCGTCATGTCGTTCCAGCGGTAGGCGAGCCCCCAGATGAGCATGGCGAGGGCGAAGGTGATCATGAGGAAGTACACCCCCTTTGCCCTCAAGGCCACGAGGGCGAACACCGCCGTCACGGCGACCGCGGCCACCAGGGCCACGACCATCGCCTCCGGGAAGCTCGCCTTGTAGTGGACGGACATGATGGCCGCCGCATAGGCGCCCGTGCCGAAGTAGGCCGCGTGCCCGAGCGAGGCCATCCCCGTGTAGCCCAGCATGAGGTCGAGGCTCATGGCCAGGATGGACATGATGAGGCACTGGATAAGCACTGTGATCATAAAGCGGTCCGCGAGCCAGGGATAAGCCGCGAAGAAAACCAGCGCGGCGGCGGCGGCGGCTGTCCTCCCCCGGCCGTGGAGCAGCTCGAAGATCACAGCGTCCTCCCGAAGAGCCCCTGGGGGCGCACCGCGAGAATGACCGCCATCGGGAGGAATAGGGTGAAGTAGGCGAGGTCGGGGAAGAAGCCCTTCCCGAAATTGTCCACGAGGCCGACGATCAGGCTCGCCACGATCGCCCCCTTGAGGCTCCCCATGCCCCCCACGATGACGACCACGAAGGCGTAGGGGAGAATCTCCAGGTCCAGCCCGTACTGCAGGCCCAGCCAGGGGCCGCCCAGCACCCCCCCCAGCCCCGCCAGGAAGGCTCCCAGCCCGAAGACCACCGTGAAGACGAGGGGGACGTTCACCCCCATCCCCGAGGCCATCTCGACGTCGTCCACCGCCGCCCGGACGGCGGCGCCGAACTTGGTCTTGTTCTCAAAGAGCCAGAGGCCCACCGCCACGGCCGCCGCCACGGCGATCACGAAGAGACGGTAGAAGGGGAAGGTGAAACCTCCGATAGTCGCCGTGAAGGAGATCGACTTGGGCGCCGCCATGAGCTTCGGGTCGGGCCCCCAGATGAGGAGGATGGCGTCCTGAAGCAGGAGGACGAAGCCGAACGTGATCAGCACCTGCCCCAGGTCGTTCCCCCGCAGCCGCCGCAGGAAGAAGCGCTCGATGAGGATCCCCACCAGTGCGATCGCGACGGCCCCACCCAGCATGGCCAGGTAGAAGTTGCCGGTCCACAGGAGGAAGCTCAGCCCGACGTAGGTGCCGACCAGGAAGTAGGTCCCGTGCGTCACGTTGATGATCTGCATGACGCCGAAGATGAGGGAGAGGCCCATGGCGAGGAGGAAGAGGAGCGCCCCGTAGGAGACGCCGTTGAAAATCTGGGTGAGCCAGTAGACCATCGCCGCCCCCAGAAGCAGGTGAAGCACGCGGGCCGGACGAAAGAATCCGGCAAGCCGGGGAAAGGACCGAGCTTCCGGTTCAGCCCGGAGGCTCCGCCCACCTGCCGCATGCCCGCGCTAGGCCGGAGAAATACCCTATCTAATGTTCCACTTTGAAAGTACTCTAGGTTGCAGGTAGAGAAATGTCAAACCCTGCGCTTCGCAACAATTCGTTCCTACGTAGATTGAACGTCTTCGCGTCGTCCTACCATCGGTCCTCAATATGGCAAGTTCCAGTTTCATGTTCATACCCAAAGCGGTTCTTCGGGCTGCCATCGATTTTCTTTCGTTCCCTTTTCTCCTCCTCCGGTCCCGGAACAGTCTAGCCGCCGAGAATCTCTTGCTCCGGAAGCAGCTCGCCTTAAACCGGGAGGGGAGAATCAAGCCTCGCCGCATCGAGTCCGCCTCCAAGTGAACTCTCGTCCCTCTATCGAAGTTGTCCGATGGGAAAGAGGGTTTTCAGTGGGCTTGGGCCCTTCCCGACATCAGCCCAGCGACGGAATCAGGAAGATAGGTTTAAGGCTGGTCTTTGGCGGCCGCATCGCGAGTACAGTCTGGTTCCTTGTCGGCGTGAGGGGGTCTTGAGTTGATGCGGAGCGCAGGCCCGAGCAATCCACCCCCTCTTCCGCCTCGGCGGCATTCGGAAGCCCTGGAGCGGTGACGGCGGCAATCCGGCCTCCCCGGACCCGATGTCCGCGGGCCCCATCGACTCTTCGTCCACCACGATGCCTCCCGCAAGAACGCGGTCGAAGTTCATGATGACCTCCCGGCGACGTTCGGTGATGCGCTGGAATCCTTGGCATTTTACAATGGCGAGAACCTCCGTCGCCCTCCGGGGATACCAGGTGCGATTGTCGGACTTCGTGTCCTCACCGGGAGCCTTCCCGAGCAATCCCATTCCAGGGGAGATGGCCATGGGAAAACTGGAGAGGAAAGTTGCGTTGATCACCGGCGGCAACACGGGGATTGGGCGGGCGATCGCCCTGGTTTTCCACCGCGAGGGGGCGGCCATCGCGGTGGGCTATGTCGCAAAGAAGGAGGCCGCCGACTCGCTCGTCCAGGAGGTCGCCTCGGGGGGCGGCCAGGCCCTCGCCGCGCGCTGCGACGTGACCCGCGAGGCGGACGTGCGGCGCCTCGTCGCGGCTGCCGAGAGGCGCTTCGGCCGGGTGGACATCCTCGTCAACAACGCGGGGATCCTCAAGGTGACGCCCTTTCTCGAGCTGGACAGGAAAACCTGGGACGCTCATCTGGCCGTCCACCTGACGGGGGCGTTCCTCTTCTGCAGGGCGGTTCTTCCCGGGATGGTGCGGCGCGGGCGGGGCAAGATCATCAACATGAGCAGCCAGCTCGCCCTGGTGGGTCGCCACGACTTTGTCCACTACACGGCGGCCAAGGCTGGCCTCATGGGCTTCACCCGCGCCCTCGCGCGCGAGTTCGGCCCGAAGGGCATCCACGTGAACGCCATCGCCCCCGGCCTCATCGACACAGGCTTCGACCCCATGCCCGCGTCCAGAAAGCGGGAGTTTGCGAAGGGACTCCCCGCGCGCCGGATCGGGCGGCCCGAGGACGTGGCGGCGACCGCCGTCTTCCTCGCGAGCGAGGATTCGGACTTCTACTTGGGCCAGACGCTTGGGCCTAACGGGGGCGAGGTCATGCCCTGATGCGGGGGGTGCGCTCCCCCTGGTAGGCCTCGATGGGCTGGGGCGGGGCGTGGAACTTGCGCACCTTGGAGTGGCTCACCCCCATCTGGACGAGCGACTCCGCCATCTTGACGGCTGCCACCACGGGGTCGATGACGGGAACACCCGCCGCGCGGGTAAGCTCCCGGTCGTAGTCGCACAGCCCCGCGCAGGCCAGGATGATGACCTCGGCCCGATCCTCCTTGACGATCCGCTCCACCTGGGCGGTGAGCTCCCGCAGCGCCCGCTCGCGGTCGATCGCCGCCTCCTCCACGTTGATGTTGATCGCGCGCACCGAGGCGCACTTGGCCTCGAAGCCGTAGAG
>CAYMWZ010000265.1:0-4566 GCA_964394385.1 uncultured Nitrospinaceae bacterium
ACGAACTCGGGCTCCAGGTTCTCCCGGATGGCGATGAACTCCATCTCGGGCGTGACGGCGCCCTTGCGGGCGAAGTGCATCTGGGTGACGGGGCCCCGGCCCCGGAGGACCTTGCGCCGGGGGGGCATCGGGAGGCCCGGGTCGCTGTGGCCGGGGACGGGCCGGTAGGAAGGTTCGGCCTCCTCGCAGGCCGCCCGGGCGCGGATCCAGGCCGCCCGCAGGGGGGGGAGGCCCTGGCGCGCGTCGTGCCCCTCGGGGCCGCTCGTGTCGTAGACGCGAAGCGGAGGCTCCCCGCCCGAGAGGGCGATCTCGCGCAGGGGGACGCGCACCCCGCGCGTGCCCTCGACGTGGACCTTCTTCGAGCTCGGAAATCCCCGCCCGCCGTTCTGGCCGTCGCCGGAGAGGGCGAGGGGGGCTCTCCCGTTTCTTTTTGCCTTTGCCATGTCCCGGGCTCCTAGGTTCCTCTTTGCGGTTGGCCCGCCGCGCGGGCCGGGCGGCGGCCCCGGGGCGGGCGGCGGCTTTGATTTCGCGGGAAGGATCCGGGCCTGCTCAAGAGGGGATTCGCTTCCCTACGCCGGCGCTAACCGGTTCAGGTTCGAAGGGTATGTTCTCAGCCTCGCGGCACCCCCAGCGAACTCCCCCCAGCCTACCAGCCCCGGGCCGCCGGGTCAAAGCCCTCCCGCGCCGGGCGGGGCGGCGCGAAGACGACATTTGAGCCGATTCGGTGTATGGTCCCTCCTGCCCGTCCGCTCGTGGAACCCGGGACCATGACGAAAGTAGCACCGCATGCGCCCCCCCGCCGCGCCGCCTGGCTGTGGGCGGCGGCCATCCTCGCCGCCGCGGCCGCCATCTTCCTCGGCACGCTCTCGAGCCCCTTCGTCCACGACGACTTGACCGTCATCGGGGAGAACCCCCTCGTCCAGGAGAGCGGGCGCGCCCTTGAGGCCTTCGCTGCCGACTACTGGGCGATGCGGGAGGGGGACGAGGGGCGCGACCGCCTCTACCGGCCCTTGACGATCCTCACCCTCGCCGCCAACCGCGCCCTCGGGGGGAACGCCCCCGAGGGCTACCGGGCCCTGAACATCTTCCTGCACGCTCTGGCGAGCGCGCTTCTGTTCTGGCTGGGCCTGCGCTTCGGGCTGGGCCGGGGCCAGGCCGGAGCGGCGGCCCTCCTCTTCGCCCTGCATCCGGTCCACACCGAGGCGGTGAACGCCGTGGTGGCGCGGGCGGATCTCATGGCGGCGATCGGCGTCCTGGGCGGGATGGGCCTCCTCCTGGGGCGGGCGCTTCCGGCGCCCCTCTCGGCGCAGGGGGCGGGGAGGGGGGAGGGCGCCCCGGCCCCGGACGGGGGCCTCGCCCTCCCCCTGGGGGCGGGGGCCTTGTTCCTCCTCGCCCTTCTCTCCAAGGAGATCGGGGCGGCGCTCCTCCTGTGGGCGGGGCTCTGGTGGCTCTGGTGCCGCGCGGGCGGCGCGCCCGAAGCCCCCGCGGGGGAGCGCGGGCATCTCCTCCGCGCCTCGCTCGCGATGGGGGCCGCCCTCGCCCTCTACCTGGCCCTCCGCTACGGGGCGCTCGGGATGTGGCTGCGCGCCCGCCCGCCCTCGCTCCTGGACAACCCCCTCGCCCACGCCGCGGCGGGGGAGCGGCTCCTCGGCGCCCTCGGGGTCCTGGGGCGCTACCTGAAGCTCCTCGTCTGGCCCTGGCCCCTCTCGATCGACTACTCCTACGCCCAGGTCCTCCCCGGAGGGGAGGAGACGGCCCTCTGGGCGGCGGGGGGCGCCCTGGCCCTCCTCCTCTGGGGGTGGGCGGCCTGGCGGTGGCGGAGGGAGGCGCCCTGGGCGGCCTTCGGGCTTTCGCTCTTCCTGGCGGGCTGGCTCCCCGTCGGCAATCTCGTGGCGCCCATCGGCACGGTGATGGCCGAGCGGCTGATCTACCTCCCCTCGGCGGGGTTTTTGCTCGCCGCCGCCCCGGCGGCGGGGGCGCTCCTCGGGCGGTGGGACTGGCGGGCCCCCGCGGGCGCCCTGGCCGTCCTGGCCTTGCTCTCGGGGGGCCTGAGCTGGAAGCGCAACCAGGAGTGGGCGGACCCCCTGCGCCTTTGGGAGAGCGCCGCCCGCGCCTCGCCCAAGAGCGCCCGGGCGCTCAGGCTCTACGGCCAGTACCTCTACCGGAGGGGGAGCTTCGAGGAGGCCATCCCCCCCCTCCTCGAGGCGACGCGCATCTACCCCCTCTACGACCCGGCCTGGGTCGACCTCGGGATCGCCCAGATGCAGAGCCGCCGCGAGGAGGAGGCCGAGGTTTCGCTCAAGCGCGCCCTCGGGCTCAACCCCCGCTCCCCGGAGGGCCACCTGAGCCTGGGCGCGCTCTACATGGGGACGAACCGGCTCATCGCGGCCCGGCCCCACCTCGAGCGCGCCGTCGCCTTGAGCCCCCGCCTGGTCGAGGCGCGCTTCAACCTGGGGACGCTCTACCTCAAGGAGGGCCAGCGGACCCTGGCGATCGGGCAGTTCCAGGCGGCCCTCGCCCTGGAGCCCGACCGGGGGGACGCCCACCACAACCTGGCCATCGCCCTCTACCTGGAGGGGGACGAGGCCGGCGCCCGGCGCCACGCCCGGGAGGCGGACCGCCTGGGGGTCCGCCTCCACCCGGCCCTGGCCAAGACCCTGGGGGTCGCCCCGGCCCCCTGAGGGAAAGCCGGATTCGTTTGATTTTCCAAGCGCAATCTCTGTGGTAGACTGCCCGGGCCGTCCTTCCGGAGGGGGGCATTTGCTGTGCGGTGCAGAAAGTGCGGTTACGTGACCTTCGACCGCCGGGGCGATTGCCCGAAGTGTGGAAAGAGCCTCCCCGACCCCCTCCTGGCCGCCGCCCTCTCCCCCAGGCGCCCCCGCGGAAAGGGCCTCTTCCTCTCTCCCCTGGCCACGGCCCCAGTGCCGCGCTTCTACGGCCAGGCGGGCGACCCGGGGGTGGTCTCCCTGCTGGCGGGCGGGGCGCCGGCCGCGCTCTCCGAGGCCGCCCTGCTCTTGGGCGAGGAGGCCTCCGGCGCGGCACCGCCTGCTGTGGCGAAGAAGGCGCCCTCCCCTGGGGAGGATCTCCTAGAAGATCTCGCCGCCGGCGCCGCCCCGCCCGCGGGGGCGGGGCGGGAAGCCGCCGCGGCCGAGGAGGAGGACCTTTTGGCCTCCCTGGATCTGGAGGAGGCTTCTCCCCCGGCGGCCCCTCCCCCGGCGCCCGAGCCGGATGAGGCGGAGCAGGGCCTTGAGGAATTGCTCCAGGCGGCGGATAAGGCGCCGCAGGGCGAGGCGCAGGGCGCAGCCGCCCCGGCGGAGGGCGAGGCGCCCGAGGAGGAGGAGGATCTCTCCTCCCTCTTGGAGGAGGCTTCATCCCCTCCGGCTCCCGCGGGCGGGAAGGGGAAAGCTGACCTCGCCAACATGTGGGACGACGCCTTCGCCGAGCAGGAGGCCGCCGCCAAGGCGGGGAAGGCGGGGGGCGAGGCCGGGGAGGTCGCCGAGGGGGATTTGGAAAAAATGTGGGCCGAGGCCCTGGACGAGGCGGGAGAGGCGGAGGCGAAGGGAGAGGCGGCCGCCCCGACCGAGGAGCCGGGCCCGGAGGAGGGACTCTCCGAGGAGTTGGACATCTCTGCCGCGGGGGGCGGGGAGGCGCAGCCGGCCTCTCTCGGGGAGGATCCCTCCCTGGCGGACGCCGAGGCGCCGGCCCCGGCGGGCAAAGCGCCGGCCGGCGAGGAGGACTCCGAGGAGATCGAGGCCTATGTCCCCGAGGAGGAGACAGGCCCCGAGCCCCCCCCGGCCGAGCCGGCGGGGAGGGACGACTTCTTCGGCGAGGACGCCTCCCGGGAGGCCGAGGAGGAGGAGCCCGAGCCCGAGACGGTGGGAGTGCCGCTCGCCCATCGTTTCGTCGCGGGGGCGGTCGACTTTGGGATCCTGGCCGCCCTGGGGGGGGTCTTCGCCGCCGTGACCCACCTGATCGTGAAGCAGGCGGCGGGCCCGATCTTCGCCAACATGGAGGCCCTGGCGCTGGTCCTGGTGCTGAATCTCGTGGTCTTGTTCCTTCTTTCGATCTTCTATTCGGTGTATTTTGTGGGGGTGTTCGGGCGGACGCCGGGCCAGCGGTGCTTCGGGTTGTCGGTGGTGAACAAGGAAGACAAACGCGTAGAATACCTGCAGGCGATCCTGCGGTACTTCGGCGGCCTGGCCGCGACCCTTCCCCTGGGCTTGGGACATCTGGTTGTTTGCTTCGACAAGGAGAGGAGAGGGCTTGGGGACCGCTTGGCGGGGACGCGGGTGGTCACCCAGGTGAACGTGTAGTTACTCCTTCGATCGGGAGAGCGGAGCCACATGGCGCGCAAGGCGGTCGGCCGGGCGATCCGGCCCGGTTTTCTGTTTTTCTTCCTGAGCCTGGTTGCCGGCCTGGGGGCCGGGCCGGCGGTTCCCCAAGAGATCGACTCCCGCCGGGCGCTGGAGGCGATCAGCGATAAGCTCCACGAGCGCTTCCCCCACCTGGAGGGGGTGATCGTGGCCGTCAAGGGGGGGGACCTCTACCTGAGCCTCGGCGAGAAGG
>CAYMWZ010000266.1:0-4563 GCA_964394385.1 uncultured Nitrospinaceae bacterium
TTCATCGTCCCCCGCGAGCGGACGAACGAAAAACTCGCCCAGAAGATCGAGACGGTCCGCCGCCGGGGCTAGGTGCGGCCCCGTCTCGTGCCGGCGAGAGGAAGCACCCCGGTGAAGGGGTGCAGCTCGCGCGCCGGAGTCCCGTCCCGCTTCGACATGGCGCCGATCCACAGGATCAAGGGAATCAAGGGAGCGAGCGCCAGCATCCCGACGATCATGTCCATGAGGGTTCTCCCTTGGGCGGCGCCCGAAGGAAGGAGGCGATCCCTGTTTCTCGGAGGATTATCCATCCCGTCCACCTCCTCTGCCTATGAGGCGGATCACGGGCGTGGGGTGACCTCTCTCACATCGAAGCAAATGGAAAAGGGACGGATTTCCCTGCCCTGGAGGGAGGGCGCCGCCTCTTGAGGGGGATTTTGGATGGGCGTCCTGGATGGGGTTTCGGTCCTCGACCTGACGCACTATGTCGCCGGGCCCTTCTGCACCCTCCTCCTCGCCGACCAGGGGGCGCGCGTCGTCAAGCTCGAGCCCCCCGGCGGGGACCCCATCCGGAAGTTCCCCTCCACCTTCGGCGGGGAGAGCCGCCTCTTCCTGGGCCTGAACCGGGGAAAGCGGAGCGTCGCCGTCGACTTGGCCAAGGATGCGGGCAAGGAGGTGGCCCGGCGCCTCGCCGCGCGGGCCGACGTGTTCATCGAGGGTTTCCGCCCCGGCGTGGCCGAGCGGCTGGGACTCGGCGCCGGGGAGCTTTGTGGCCAAAATCCCCGGCTGATCTACCTTTCGATCTCGGCCTATGGCCAGGAGGGGCCCCTCAGGGAGCGCCGGGGGGTCGACCCCATCGTCCAGACGTTCGCCGGCCTCCCCGCCGAGCAGGGGGGATCCGGCCCCCCGCAGCTGGTGCAGGGCTCTTTCCTCGACTACTTCACGGGCGCGCTGGCGGCCAACGCGATCGCCCTCGCCCTCCTCGAGCGCGGGCGCACCGGCCGGGGCCAGCGCGTTGAGACCTCGCTCCTGGCCTCGGCGGCGGCGATCCAGCAGGGGCGCCTCGTGTGGGCGCCCGGGCGCGAGCCCCTGGAGAACGTGCGCGACGCCCTGGGGGACCGCATCGCCCGCATCTACGAGACGGCCGAGGGCCACGTTTTCCTTTACATGGATGTGGACGGGTTTTGGGAGCGGGCCTTGGGCGTCCTGGACCTGGAGGCCATGCGGGACGACCCGCGCTGGAGGACCTTCCCGAGGCGCCACGCGGGCCGCGGCGAGATCGTTCCGCGCGTCCAGGAGGCGCTGCGGGCGGCCTCCGCCGATGCATGGGTGGAGCGCTTCGAGGCCGCGGGGGTCCCTTGCGCGAAGGTCCGTCGGCCGGCCGACCTGTTCGAGGAGGAGCAGGCGGGGGCGGCGGGCCTTTGGACCGAGGTGGCGCACGCGGAGTACGGGACGCTGCGCGTCGTGGGGGCGCCCTTCCGCCTCGGCGGAGCCATCTCGGTGGCGGACGCTCCTCCGCCCCGCCTGGGGGAGCACACCGATTCCGTGCTGGCCGAGGCCGGCTACCCCCTCGAGCGGATCGCGGCGCTGCGCGGGGAGGGAGTCGTGCGCTGATGGCGCGGGGCTCCTGCGCCCCGCGTTTGACCTCGCATGGGCCCGCACGTACCATCCCTGCGCCCACATCCGCATCCCGTCGATCGATCCGCCCGCTTCCCGCCGGGGAGGGGCCTTTTCCTTGGAGGGAGAGATGATTCGCAAGCTCCGGACCCAACGCGACAACCAGCAGTGGATGCTCGACCTGGCGCTCAACATGCGGGGCCGGGTGCAGAACTTCGAGCGCGACGACCTGGAGGTCCCCAAGCGGGCGCGCAACTACCGGATGATGTCCAAGGTCTGGCGCGAGGCGGCCGAGCACCACGAGGCCCTCGCCAGGCGGGCCCAGGCCCAGGGATTGAAGCCCACGGCGACGGAGCATTATGACCACGCCATCGAGGCCTACCGGATGGCCCAGCACCCCATCTACTTCGACGACAACCCGGTCAAGATCTATCTGTGCAACAAGCTCAACGAGATGGTGGACCGCCGCTCGGAGTGCGCCTCCTACCCCATCGAGCGAGTCGAGATCCCGTTTGACGACGGGAAGACCATTTCCTGCCTCCTCCACCTCCTCCCCGACCGCCGCAAGGCGCCCTGCGTCATCTACGTCCCCGGGATGGACCAGACGAAGGAGGTCTTCCCCAAGGCCCACCGCAACGTGGCCCAGGAGCGCGGCTTCCACGTCATCGCCATGGACGGTCCCGGCCAGGGCAACTCGAACATCCAGAAGATCCGCGCCGTCGGGGAGAACTACGAGCGGGCCGGGGCCGCGGTGATCGACTATCTTCTCGGCCGCGACGAAGTGGAGCCCTCCAAGATCGCCATCTACGGCATCAGCATGGGGAGCTACTGGTCCCTCCGGCTGGCGAGCTACGACCACCGCATGGCGGCGATCGTGGGCGCCGTGGCCACCTTCAACCCGAACAACACCATCTTCACGGTCTCCTCCCCGCGCTTCAAGCAGATGTTCATGTACATGGCCGGGATGGATGATGAGGGGGAGTTCGACGAAAATGTGGCGCGCCATATGACGGTCCGGGGATACGTGGAGAAGATCCAGTGCCCCACCCTTCTGGTGACGGGCGAGTTCGACCCGCTCTGCCCCCTGGAGGACGCCGTCGAGGCGTACGAGGACTTGAAGGTTCCCAAGGAGCTGTGGGTCATCGAGAACCAGTACCACCCGCTGTGGGGGCTCTCCAACCTGGGCGGGCTGGACATCCACCAATACATCCTCGACTGGCTCTCCACGGTCCTCATCGGGAGGGGCGTGGCGAAGAGCCACAAGCGCGTCGCCTACGTGCGCGAGAACGGGGATGGCCCCTTCGGCAAATGCGAGTGGACGCCCCCCGTGAAGCCGGGCCAGGCCTATTTTTAACCCGCCCCCCGGGCCGTCCCGGGGGCGCCCCGAGAGGCCGTCCCGCGGCGGCTGAGGGAGGAGAGCGGCGGGGGATGGCTCGCTGCCCGGCGATGCGCCAAAAAGCCCGATGAATCCATTGCTCGCAGTGGGCCTTTCCGCGGCCTCGGCCCTCCTGTTCGCCGCCTTCAGCGTCCTCGCCCGCAAGGCCATGGGCGCCACAACGGCGTTCGCGGGGGCCGTGATCAGCCTCCTGGTGGGCATGCCCATCCTGGGGGGGCTCGCCCTCCTCTTCTCCGATTGGCGGGAGCTCACCCTCGAGGCGGCGATGTGGTTCGCCCTGGGCGGGGTCCTCGCCCCGGGGGTGGGGCGGCTTCTTCTGTTCCTCGGCATCCGCTACATCGGCGTGGGCCGCACCATGCCCCTGGTGACCCTCACCCCTTTTTTCTCGACCCTGGTGGCGATGGCCTGGCTGGGGGAGCGGCCGGGCCTCCTCGTCTGGGCGGCGACCGCATGCGTGGTGGGGGGCTGCGCGCTTCTGACGATGAAGCCCAAGGGGGACGCCGACTGGCGGCGGATCTTCATCCTTCTCCCCGTCGCCCACGCCCTCGCCCTTGCCTTCGCCTCCTCGACGCGGCGCCACGCGCTCCTGCTCGTGGCGGATCCCATCCTCGGCGCCTTCATCGCGAACGCGGCCTCCCTGCCGGCCATGCTCGTGCTCTCCCCCCTCCTCCCCCGGGAGGAGCGCTTCCGCGTCGACCGCAGGGGACTCGCCCGGTTCATCGTCAGCGGGGTGCTGAACACCCTGGGGTTTCTTCTCTTCTTCATGGCGTTTCGCTACGGGGAGGTGTCCATCGTGGTCCCGCTGGGCTACTCGGCGCCCCTTTTCGCCCTCCTCTTCACGAAACTCTGGCTGCGCGAGGAGGAGCGCGTGACGTGGCAGAAGTGGGCGGGCGCGCTCTCGCTCTTCGCCGGGATGGTGATGATCGTCTGGCAGGCGGTGTGAGGAGCTCGCCGCGCGCTGACGCGGATCACTTGTCCGCCGCCCTCCATTTGGCTTTTCCGGTGCTGTCCCAGAGGATGATCTCCGAGGCGCCTGGGGACACGGCCATCCCCAGGCGATTGGTCTTTTGCGCGTCGGTCATGAGAAATGAAAGGTTCTGCCCGGAGGAAGACAGAATCGCCTGTATGTTCTGATTCGATCCGTAGAGGAAGACGCCGGCGTAGTCTTTTTGGGCGCCCAACGCCAAAACCAGGCGCTTCTTTCCATCCGCGCCGTACATGTTCAGCTGGAGGTCCCGGTTCTTGAGGACGGCCAGCGCCACCCGTCTCGTGCCGCTCGCGTCCCACAGGTCGAGCCCCGGCTCATCTCCCGTGATGCTCAGCGCAGCCCGGCGCCTTCCGGCGGGGTCCTTCACGACGAACCCGCGGGCTTCGACGACTTCGCCGCCTCCCTGCAGCTGGTACGTCGCCCCCGTCAGGATGCCTGCCGAGCCGAGTAGCGCGGCCGTTGCCAAGGCGTGCGTCAGTCTTCGGCATCGCATCTCCAGTTTCTTCAACCGCTCCTCCGGCGTCATCGAGGGTCTCCTTCTCCGCGCAGATTGGGCCCCTCTTGCTGGGTCCCAGACGATGAA
>CAYMWZ010000267.1:0-4521 GCA_964394385.1 uncultured Nitrospinaceae bacterium
AGGTCCCGCCAGATGGTTTGGGTGCAGTTGGGTGGTGCAAAGGCGGCATCCTGAAGCGGGCGGCCCACCTTGCGTACGTCGATGTCGAAGGCGGCCACTACCTGGATGTCCTCCGGGCCGTAGCCGCCGAGATCGCGGTGCATCAAGCCCGTGTCCGCCTCCGGATTGTGGCGGTAATATTCGATTCCTTGAAGGAGGGAGCTGGCGCAATTTCCTACCCCGGCGATGGCGATGCGGATGGGTGGCATGGACAACTATCCTCCGATAGGCGTGCAATTTTGCCAGGACTTTGAGTTATTTAGGCGAATGATGCGCTTCCGGCGCCGCCGAATCGGGGTCCCACCCGAGAGCGCACGGGATGTATCGTGGAATACCCTCGAAAGTTGGTGTCGCGGGTATCCCGACCAGAATGCTCAACAAATATACTGCCAGAGACCGGTTTAGGCAACCGGTTTGAGGGAGATCCCACTCCCTCCGATGCCCCAATCCCATGAGTTTTGGGCGGGGCCGGAGGATGGCGGGGTCTTCTCCTCTCCTGAGTTTAATCTTTTTTCAAAAACACGCCGTTGTAGAGCCAGGCGGCGATGGCCCCTCCGACGATGGGGCCGATCCAGTAGACGAGGTGGTTTGCTCCGTCGAAACCGCCGCCCGCGAGGGCGGGCCCGAAGGTGCGGGCCGGGTTCATGGAGGCGCCCGTGAGGGGCCCGCCCATGAGGATGTCGGCCGCGATGGTCAAGCCGATGGCAAAGCCGCCTACGTTGGGCTTTCGGTCGTCGACCGCGGTCCCCCAGATGGAGGTGACAAGGAAGAATGTCAGGATGATCTCCACCAGGACACCTGTGCCGAAGCCCACCCCCGGGGCGAGGGCGGGGGTGCCCAGCTTGACTTTTGTCCACGCCTCGGGGGCGAAGATGCCGCGCAGCAGGAGCCCGGCCACCGTTCCGCCGACAAGCTGGCTGATAATGTAGGAGACGCCGGTCCCGGCGTCTTGCTTTCGGGTGATCATGAACCCAATCGTCACGGCGGGATTGAAATGACCTCCGGAAACGTGACCCAAGGCGGAGATCATTGCGGAGAGAATGAGGCCGTGGGCCGCGGCGATGCCGACCAGGCCCACCGCCCCGTTGGTTTTCGCGTCCAGGACGATGGCCCCCGCTCCAATGAAGCACAGGGCGAAGGTGCCGATTGCCTCGGCCACGCAAGCTCTTCCGGTTTGGCTCATGTTCGTTGCACCTCCTAGATTTTTCCGGGCGAAGGGAAAGTTTTGAGGCGTGGAACGCAGGGTCTTGAGCGGGCGGGCAAGAGTGAGGCACCGGCATTATAGCAAATGGAGGTCCGGGAGTGTGCGCCGGTTAATCGCGAGGAATCAGTTGATTTCCCTACGCCATCACGTTCTGAGGCCTGCCCGCGAAGAAGGAAGCAACGTTTTCGACGGCGAGGAGAAGCCCCGCCTCGGTCACCTCGGGCGTCACCCCCGCGTTGTGAGGGGAGAGCACGACGTTGGAGAGCGTGGTCAGGGGGTGACCCGCGGGGAGGGGCTCTGCATCGAAAACATCGAGGCCCGCTGCTCCCAGCCGCCCTGCCAGAAGGGCCTCGATGAGGGCGTCCTCGTCCACGATCGGCCCGCGCGCCGTGTTCACCAGAATAGCGCCGGGCTTCATCCGGGCGAAGGCCTCTGGCCCCACCATGCCCCGCGTCTCGGGGGAGAGGCGCACATGGATGGACACAACATCGGCCCGCTCGTAGAGGGCTTCCCGCTTCACCCACTCGACCCCCACCTCGGCGGCGAAGTTCGGGTCCGGATGAAAAGTCCAGGCGATGAGCTTCATTCCGATCCCGCGGGCAAGGCGCGCCGTCTGGCGGCCGATCGCCCCCAGACCGAGGAGGCCCAGCGTCTTTCCGTGGAGCTGGACCATTTTTCCTCGAGGCCACTCACCCCGGCGCACGGCGGCGTCGTTGACGGGGACCAGGCGAGCCGCGGCGAGCATGAGGGCGAGCGTGTGCTCAGCCACCGAAAGGGCGGCCACTCCTGGCGTGTTCGTCACGGTGATCCCCGCCGCCCGGGCGGCGGCGAGGTCCACGTTGTCCGTTCCCGTTCCCCAGATGGAGAGCACCCGCAGGCCCCTGCCGCGGGAGAAAAACGCGGAGTCGAACCTGCTGTGGGCGCGGATGTTGATGATCGCCTCGGCTCCCTCGACCCGGCGCAGGAGTTCCTCTGGGGTCTCGGGCTTGGTGGTATGAATCACGACTTCCCCGAGCTTTCTCAGGCGTGCTTCGGCGGCGCTTCCAGAGAAGACCGCCGGAAAATCGTCCGGCACGGCGATACGCCTCATGGCCATCTCCTCGCATGGGGGGAGAACGCGGGTATGTTTGTCTTGCGCCGAGGGCTCAGAATTCCGGAGGCGTCCCCATCCGTCAAGGGCCGAGGGGGAGTTTTCTTTTCTGGGCGAGGAGGGCATGATGCTTCTTCCTTGTTCTCGTGGATTTCATCTCAGGAGGCATGACGCGTGGAAAAGCCGTTGGATCCCAGGCTGGACAGCACCGTTCCCGGAGAGCGCTCAATCGACAAACCCGAGCTTCCCCGCCAGGGCTATGCTTTCACCATGTGGGCGGACACGGAGACCGTTGAGGGAAAGGGTCAGCTCAAAGTCGGCCGCCACCGCCATTTCGAGGTCTTCTGCGACGAGCCCCCTCGTATCGGCGGGGAGGACTCCTATCCTCAGCCCCTTTGCTACATCGCCATGGGGGTGGGCTTCTGACTCCTCACCCAGCTTGCGCGGTACGCGCACATGATGAAGATTCCCTTCAAGAGGGCAGGCTGCCGGGTCGAGTTCGACTATTTTCTCAAGGGGTCTGTCCTCAAGGGGACAGTGCAATCGGGTTGCACCGCCGTCCGCACGCACTTCACTGTCGAGTCCCCCGCTCCGCCTGATAGAGTGGCCGCCCTCGTCCAGAACGCCAAGCAAGGCTGTTTCGCTGAAAACATGGTCCAGACGGCCGTTCCCCTCACCAGTACGATCGAGCTGAACGGTCGGCCCCTCTTGTTGGAGGGGTTGACGGGTGGCTGAGGGAAATCGCGAGGGGAACAAGCCGCAGGGGGTGCGGCGACCGGCGTCGCTGTTTCGTTTTCTGCCCACCCTGCGGCACGCTTTCCGAAACCCCATTTTCCTTCAGCATATCTTGCGCCTGGTTTGGATCAGCCGGATCGTTCCAGAACTTAAGGGGTGTGTGATCGACATCGGCAGCGGTCCCGGCACCTTCGGGAAGTGGTACACCGGAGCGCGCCGGGTGGTGACAACCGATCTGCCCGCCACCTCAAGGCTGTTTAAGGGGAACCCGCCAGAGGTGTGGGCCGATGGCCGGGCGCTCCCCTTTCTCGACGGGGTATTCGACAACGGCACTTGCTGGGAGGTGCTCGAGCACCTCCCCGACCCGGATCGCCTCCTCGTGGAGGCGGCGCGGGTCCTCCGATCGGGGGGTAGGCTGGTCTTGAGCGCCCCGATGGCGTGGGAGCTGCATGGGGAGCCGCACGACTACTGGCGATTCACTCCGCATGGCATTCGATACTTGGCCGAGAAAAGCGGCTTCCGCGTCCGCGAGATCCATCCTACCTCGGGGACAGTCGCCCTCATCGGACAGAACCTCTCTGTTTTCATCGCTGTTTATTTGGGGAGGGGGAACAAGATTCTCCTTTTCCTCCTCCGGCCTCTCTTTGGAATCGCCCAGCTTGTCGCCCTGACCCTGGACCTGCTGTTTGGACGAAGAGGCCATAGCCTGCATCACGTCGCCGTCCTCGAGCGAGTAAAAGGTTCCTAGGCAGCCTGGGGAGGGAGCATCGCCTCGCACGCGCTCAGGATGCGCACGACTTCAACCCCCAGGGTGAGGCCGAAGGCGTCTTGCGGGCCGCCCCGGAGCCCTTCGGCGAAGACCTCGAGCGCCGCCGTGAGGGGAGGGGTGTCGGCGGCGGGGAGAGGTTCCCCCGGCCCTTTGGGGGCAGAGGGCGGGCCGCCGGAGATGTCGTCCTCCCTGGCGTGGCGGACGATCTTGTGGTCGGCCAGGTCATCGAAGACGAGGACGGATTGATCGAAGTAGGCCGCGAACCAGCGCCGCTTCTCACTCATAACTTTTCCCACGGCGATGTCGGCGCGCACTCCGTCCGGGAAGTCCAGGCAAAGCGCGTAGTTTTCGCCCGAACCTTCCGCTGTTCGGCGGGAGGCCGTACGCTCTGCAGCGATTCCGATGGGCTTGCTTCCCAGCAGGTCCATGCAAAGGGCGAGATCATGCGGGCCATAGTCCCAGAGCGCAGTGGTATCCTTGCGAAAGGGGCCCCAGCTGCCTCCTTCCGAGCGGATGTAGCGCACGGGGCCGAGTCCCGAGGCAGTGCGCTTCAGGATGGCCCAGGCGGGGTGGAAGAGGTGGATGTGGTCCACAAGAACGGGGACCTTCGCGCGCTCGACCAGCTGCTGGAGCCTGATGGCTTCTTCAAGGTCGCGCGTGAGGGGCTTCTCCACCATGACCGGC
>CAYMWZ010000268.1:0-4503 GCA_964394385.1 uncultured Nitrospinaceae bacterium
GCACCATGCTGGCCAGCTTCACCGAGGTGGGGGACGCCTGCCGCACCGTGAGCGAGGTCATCGCCGCGGGCGCCGTCCCCGCCGCCATGGAGCTGATGGACCGCTACACCCTGGAGGCCATCGAGAAGGTGACGCAGGCGGGCTATCCGAAGGATGCCGGCGCCGTCCTCCTGATCGAGCTGGACGGCCTGTCCGCCTACATGCGCCCGCTCGAGGAGCTCATCCGCGGCATCTGCATGCGGAACCGCTGCGCCTCATTCCGCGTGGCCGAGACCGAGGCCGAGCGCGAGAACCTCTGGATGGGACGCAAGAAGGCGTTCGGGGCCTTCGGCGCCATCGCTCCGGCCTACTACTGCCTGGACGGCACCGTGCCGCGCTCGAAGCTGGCCGAGGTCCTGGCCGAGTTCGACGAGATCGCGGCGCGCTTCGGCCTCCGCATCACGAACGTTTTCCACGCGGGGGACGGGAGCCTCCACCCGAACGTGCTCTTCGACGACCGGGTGCCCGGCGAGACCGAGCGCGCCATCGAGTGCGGGGCCGAGGTGCTGCGCGCCTGCATCCGCGCCGGGGGGGTGCTCTCGGGCGAGCACGGCATCGGGATCGAGAAGAAGCGGGAGATGAAGGATCAGTTCGACGAGGCGACCCTCTCCATCATGGAGAGGCTGCGCGGCGCCGTCGACCCGGAGGGCCGCTTCAACCCCGGGAAGATCTTCCCCGGAGGGGAGGTGGACTTCCCCATCGCCCGCGCCGGCGGGGTGGCGAGAATGCCCGCGGCCTTCACGAAGTAAGCCCCTCCCCATGCCCCCCTCCCTCGACGCCTTCGCCCGCGCCTTGGAGGCCGACGCGGGCGACCCCGATCTGCTCTCGGACCAGGGGTGGGAGGCCTTCTCCCTCTGCGGCCGCACCCCCTCGCTCATCGCCCGGCCGGCCAGCCACGAGGCGGCGGCCCGCGTCCTCGCCCGGGCGGACGAGATGGGCCTGGGGGTGGTGCCCTGGGGCGGGGGGACGGGGAGGCGGACGGGCTACCCTCCCGAGCGCTACGAGGTGGCGCTCTCGACCGAGCGCCTGGCGGGGGCGGTGGATTTTCTGCGCGAGGATCTCACCGCCGTGGTGGGGGCGGGGATGACGATCGACGCCCTCGACCGCCTGACGGCGCCCGAGGGCCAGACGGCCGGCCTGGACCCCTCCTATCCGCACCGCTCCACCGTGGGCGGAGCCATCCTCGCCGAGCGCTCGGGCCCCATGCGGATCCGCTGGGGGCGGGCGCGCGACCGGGTGATGCGCATGCGGGTGGCCCTGGCGGACGGGACCACGCACACCTACGGCGCCCTCGTGGTCAAGAACGTGACCGGCTACGACATGAACCGCCTCCTGGCGGGGAGCTGGGGGACGCTCGCCGTGGTGACCGAGCTGGCGGTGCGCCTCTACAAGGCGCCCGAGCGGGTCGGGGCGCGGGCCGCGGGCTTCGCCTCGGCGGAGGGGGCCTTCGCCGCCGCCCGCCACCTCATGGGGACGACGCTCACCCCCGTGTGGGTGGAGGTGGCCGACGCCGGGCGCGCCTCGGCCCTGGAGGAGAGGCTGCCGGGCCCCTGGTGCCTGGCCGCCGCGTTCGGCGACTTCGAGGAGGGTCTCGCCGAGCAGCTTCGCCGCTTCGAGGATTTTCTGACCGCCCACGGGGGGAAGGATCTGGCGCGGCTCTCCGACGCGGAGGCCCGGCGCCTGGGGCGGGAGCTGGCGGATCCCCCCGGGGGGGATTTCGCCATGGCGAGCGGCTTGGCGTTCCGGGCCTCGGGGAGGCTGGATCAGCTCCCCCGCTTCGCCCGCGCCGCGGGGGAGGCCGCCGCGCGGGGCAGGTACCGGGCAGCGGTGGCCGCCCACGCGGGGAGCGGGGTGCTGCGCTGCTGGCTGGCCCCCCAGGACTATGAGGCCTCCCCCCAGGCGGCGTGGGAGGCGTTCGTCGCCGCCTGCCGCGCCGGGGCCGAACGGGGGAGGGGCCGCACCGTCCACGTGCGGCTGGACGGGGGGCCCAACGGCCTGCGCGAGACGGCCGTGGTCTGGGGGGAGGACGCGATCGATCCCGCCGCCCTCGACCTGATGCGCCGCCTCAAGCGAGAATACGACCCCAAGCGCACCCTCAGCCCGGGCCGCTTCGTGGGAAGGCTGTGAGGGGAGATTCGAGTTTCCCCTCACCCCAACCCTCTCCCAAGGGGAGAGGGAGGTTCAGCCTTCCGGCCCGGTTGTCCGGGGAGTGATGTTGCCGCCTTCCCCTCTCCCTCCGGGAGAGGGGAGGGTGAGGGACAGGAAGGAAGTTCCGATGACTGCCGGCGCCGAGACGATGGCCATCGAGGCGGCTCCCCGCCCGGGCCCCATCAATCCCTTCCTCGGGCCCCTGGGCCCGGACCGGGACATGATCCAGCGGTGCATCCACTGCGGGCTCTGCACCACGAGCTGCCCCACCTTCGCCCTCCTCGGGAACGAGATGGACTCCCCGCGGGGGCGCATCTACCTCATGCGCATGGTGGCGGACGGCGAGATGGAGGCCAACGCCACCGTCGTCAAGCACCTGGACCGCTGCCTCGACTGCCGCGCCTGCGAGACGGCCTGCCCCTCGGGGGTGCCCTACGGCTCCCTCATCGAGGCGGCGCGCGAGGGGCTGGAGCGGGTGCGGGGGCGGCCCCTGGGGGAGCGGGCGTTGCGCCGCTTTCTCTTCCGGTGGCTCTTGCCCAGCCGTTTGCTCCTGGGGGCGGCGGGGGCCCTGACCCGCCTCTACCAGCGGACCTTCCTGGGGCCTCTGGCGCGGGGGCTGGGGCTCCTCCCCAAAGAGCTCGCGCGCCTTGAGCCCTTGATGCCCGAGGCGCCCCCCCTCGCGGCCATGCTCCCCCTGCCCTCCGAGGTCCCCCCGATCGGGGAGGAGAGGTTCCGCGTCGCCTTCTTCGGAGGGTGCATCCAGTCGGCCCTGTTCGGGGAGGTGAACCGCGCCGCCGTGCGGGCGCTCGCGGCGAACGGGGCGCGCGTCATCTTCCCCGCGACCCAGACTTGCTGCGGGGCCCTCCAGGCCCACGCGGGGGACCGCGGGACGGCCCGCCTCCTCGCCCGGAGGAACCTCGAGGCGATAGACCCCTCGGCCTATGACGCCATCGTCCTCGCGGTGTCGGGCTGCGGGGCCATGCTCCACGAGTATGGCGATCTGCTCGCGGGCGAGCCGGCCTACGCCGCGCGCGCCCGCGCCTTCAGCCGGAAGGCCGTGGACGTCACCGCCTTCCTCGCGCGCGCGGGGCTCAGGCGCGCAAGGCACCCCGCCCCCCAGCGGGTGGCCTACCACCACCCCTGCCACCTCTACCACGCTCTCAAGGTGCGGGGGGAGCCCCTGAAGGTGCTCGCCGCCATCGAGAACCTGGAGGCCGTGCCCCTCCAGGAGAGCGACTGGTGCTGCGGCTCGGCGGGGAGCTACAACCTGACCCAGACGGAGCTCTCCATGAGGCTCCTGGACCGCAAGATGGGGCACGTCCGGGCGGCGGGGGCGCCCGTCGTCTGCACCGGGAACCCGGGCTGCCAGATCCAGATCGCCTTTGGCGCGCGGGAGCGGGGGATGGACCTCAGGGTGGTCCACCCGGTCGTCCTCTTGGACGAGGCCTACCGCGCGGCGGGGATCTACGAAGGGGCGAGCGTGCCCTAGGATGCGGGTGCCGCCAAAGAAGGATTCCGTCCCCATGCCATCGGCCGTTCGATGCCGCCCCCTCTGGCGGGCGGCGCGGGTTTTTTGCGCGCTCCTCCTCTCCCTCGCGGCCTGCGTCCGCTCCCCCCTCACGGGGCGGGAGCAGCTCCTCATCCTGCCCGAGGCGGAGGAGGCGCGGATGGGGCTCCAGTCCTACCGCCAGCTCCTCCAGAAGGAGCGGATCAGCCGCGACCCCCAGCTGAACGCCCTCGTCGGGCGGGTGCTCGGCCGCATCGCCACGGCCACGGGGCGCAGGGACCTGGAGTGGGAGTACGCCGTCATCGAGAACGACAAGGTCCCCAACGCTTTCGCCCTCCCCGGGGGGAAGGTGGGGGTCTACACGGGGATGCTCAAGCTCATCCAGGACGAGGCCGAGCTCGCCACCGTCATCGGCCACGAGGTGGCCCACGTCATCGCCCGCCACGGGGGGGAGCGGGTGAGCCAGGGCCTCCTGGTGAACCTGGGCCTGGCCGCCGTCCAGGCGGCGATGAGCCGCCAGGACCCGGCCACGGTGGAGCGGGTGACGAGCCTCCTCGGGGCGGGGGCCGCGGTGGGGGTCGTCCTTCCATACTCGCGGGCGCACGAGTCCGAGGCGGACCGCCTGGGCCTCATCTACATGGCCAAGGCGGGCTACGACCCGAGGCGGGCCGTGGACTTTTGGCGCAAGATGCAGCAGGCCCCGCAGGGGCGGGGGAAGCCCCCCGAGTTCCTCTCCACCCATCCCTCGGATGAGACCCGCATCCGCCAGATCCAGCGCTGGCTGCCCGAGGCCCTGCGCCACTACCGGC